>JBCBTQ010000129.1:0-16300 GCA_039818605.1 Cyanobacteria bacterium J06639_14
CCCAAGGGATAGATCAAGAAGACTGCAGTAGCAGCTGCAACAGGTGCAGAGTAAGCAACGCAGATCCAAGGACGCATGCCGAGACGGTAGGACAGTTCCCACTCACGACCCATGTAGCAGAAAACGCCAATCAGGAAGTGGAAGATAACGAACTGGTAAGGACCACCGTTGTACAACCACTCATCGAGGGAAGCCGCTTCCCAGATGGGGTAGAAGTGCAAGCCAATGGCGTTGGAGGAAGGCACAACCGCACCGGAGATGATGTTGTTGCCGAGGATCAAGGAGCCAGCTACGGGCTCACGGATACCGTCGATGTCAACGGGAGGAGCCGCGACGAAGGCGATGACGTAGCAAGCGGTAGCAGCAAGCAATGTCGGGATCATGAGGACGCCGAACCAGCCGATGTAAAGGCGGTTTTCGGTGCTTGTGATCCACTGACAGAACTGCTCCCACAGGTTAGCGCTTTCGCGCTGCTGAAGGGTAGTTGTCATGATGAATGATTCCTAAAGTTGAAGATAGGTATGAGTGACCAAATTGTATTAAAGGCCACACTTGCATTGTAAATTAATCTTTACAAAAATGCAAGTAACTACTCATTTCATATTGTTGGGATCATCTGAGAACTTCTCTGACCCTATAAATTGGCCGCTTCTGAGATTCGTGGTAGGTCCTCATGAGTAATTCAGCCAGTAAGCCGAAGCTGAACAGTTGGATGCCTGTTAAAAACAAAACGATCGCTAAGATTAGCAGCGGGCGATCGCCAATATCTTGCCCTGTGGAAAACTTTAGGATGGTCAGATAGGCTCCCAGAACAAATCCTGAAATCATAGACACGAAGCCCAACAGCCCAAATACATGCATAGGCTTCGTTAGAAATCGCTTCATAAAGTAGACGGTCATCAGATCCATAACAACCCGAAAGGTTCGCCCTAGGCCATATTTACTCTTGCCAAATTGGCGCGCATGATGATTGACCGGAATTTCAGTAATCCGCGCCCCTTCAATAAAGGCAAGTGCTGGAAGAAAGCGATGGAGCTCACCATATAGGTTCATATCGCGCACTACCTCAGTGCGATAAGCCTTGAGCGAACAGCCATAGTCATGCAGTTTGACACCCGTCACTCGACCGATTAGCCAATTTGCTAAGCGTGAGGGCAATAAGCGCGTCAGGCGATCGTCCTGCCGATGTTTGCGCCAGCCACTCACCAGGTCATACCCTTCCTCTAATTTATCGAGGAGCTGAGGAATATCTGTCGGATCGTTCTGCAAATCGCCGTCCAGGGTAATGATTACCTTGCCTCTGGCATAGTCGAAACCAGCAGCCATGGCTGCCGTCTGACCATAGTTGCGTCGCAGTAAAAGCACCGTCAGGTCATCCCTTTCTTGGGCGAATACCTTCAGAAGCTCAGCCGAGCCATCTCTTGAACCATCGTCAACACAAATGATTTCATAGACGACCTCCATTTGAGTGAGGACTTCTGAAATTGTTGCCACGAGCTTAGGAATGCTCTCATGCTCGTTATAAATCGGGACTACGAGAGACAAATCGAGCGAACGTTGGGTCTTCGCATCTTTTAACGGGAGAGAGTTGACGAATGAGGTCATAGCAATCACAAGGAAACCATCAGGCAATCACATCACTATAAAAAGTGACCATACTCAATGATCGGTCGCCTGTCTATCGACAGGATCGCTGTCGCGGGTGTTTCTGGCACTGGGCAAAGCCTTCATCGGTGCCAGTGCAAGATTCCATTGCTCATCAATGACGGCAAGTCCAGCCGCTAGTGCCTCTGCAATTGTGCTGATCAAGCGATATAGGGCTACGGCTCCCAAAACTGCAGCCGCAGAAAATCGAGGCGATAAAAGGGCCAAGGTTGTTGCCTCAAAGACTCCCAATCCGCCTGGCGCTCCGGGCAAAACTAAGCCCAGTAGCCAAGCCAGACTAAAGTTACCAATAATGAACCATCCATCCTGCAACGAAATGGGTGCCAGTGTCAAAAACGCTAGCAAGAATCCAATCCCTCGCCCCAGAACAAATACGCCCTCACCGAGCAATGGTTTAAGCGGATAATGACGCAATCCTAAGTTGGCGGCTTCGGCTGTGAGTTCAGTCTGTCGTAACTTAGCGGTTGTCAGGCGCTTAAGCAGGGGATTTAAAACCCGAGGGTGAATGCCAGCGAGGACACCCAATAGGATGCCTCCTTGCAGCCATGCGGATGGCTGACTAACCACAATCCAAGCCAAGGCGGCGGCGGCCATCAGCAAGGGTTCTAAAACCACCCCTGTAATGGCGACCCCAGTTGTTGTCCCGATCGCTTTGAGCGATTGAACCCGGCCCACAAAATGCCAGACATTACCGGGCAGATACTTGGCGATATTTGTTTTGAGATAGGTGATGACAGACCATGTTGCTGTTACGGGTGCATCCAATAACTGCATGACCCAATACCAGACCCAGCCAGACCAGATATGCGCCAGAAGCGTAACGCCTGTGGCCATCATTAACAGCGCGATCGCATGAGCCGAAAATCGTAGGGTGAGAACCTGCTGCCAATTTTGACGCAAGCTATGGAACAGAAAAGCGAGCGTCAGCGCCAGAACCCCCCAACGCAAATAAGGCTTAAACCGCTTGATGAGAGACTTAATCGACATGTGATTTGGCCCACTGGAGGGTCTTTAATAACATCCCATCTACCCTTGTCTCCGTCCACTGTCTTGTCGAAACAGGCGTTTATCTATTGGGGGTGACATGATTAGCGGCAGGGCATCGGGCGTTTTTGGGGCTGGTAACTACGAGTCACGCGGCCCGCACCTCGTAGTTGTTCATAGTAAGTGCGACTAACCGGATCGGTGCGATCAGTAATGGAGTCAATGCCAATTCCATTCCGACCTTGGTCTTTACCGGAACTGTGAATATAGTTACCGGCCCCCAGATAGAGTGCAACATGGGTTGTGCGATCGCGCGTCCCAAAAAAGAGCAAATCACCGGGCTGTCGCTCAGCGATCGCCACGGGTTCGGTAAAAGCCTCTTGCTGGTAAGAATCCCTGGGCAACATCACCCCCACAGAGGCAAAGGCTGCCTGCATTAACCCAGAGCAATCGTAATGCGGTCCCAGCGTGCCTCCCCATAGGTATGTATTAGGCACAGCCATCGCCTCCCGCGCGAAGCCAATTATCGCGGGAATCAGGGTTTGGATGTCTGCTGTAGTCGGTGATTGGGGTGCATATTCCTGGGCTGCTGGAGTCAGATGCTGAATCGCGGCTGCCGCCAACCAACCCGGATAGTCATCTTCACAAAGACAGACGTGTAAAGCCTTAGGGATTGCTGCAGGAACGGCCAGAAAATGCAAATGTCGCCCCACGGCGGCTTGGGTAACCAGGCTTTCACAGCTTGGCGTCTTGTAAAGACTCAGGCCTTGTTGACAAAAATATTCTTGATCGACTCGAAGCTCACTGAAATGGACCATAGGAAAGGCTTTAAAGATGTTCAGATGTTACTTTCAGGGATGGATTTGGCAAAAAAATTAACCGTTTGTCACCGCGATCGCCCATCCGATCCGACAATGGAGAATTATAGATAACACCTCGCAAGACTAGGAAGTGATGACTTCAATGCTTTCCACTTCAACCCCGGCTGTGAACCATACGCACCGCATTCACCTTGCGCCCCTAGCCGCCCCTGAGCGGCTGTTACTGGGGCCAGGCCCTTCGAATGCTGACCCCGCAGTTGTAGCAGCCATGAATCATCAGCCAATAGGCCACCTCGATCCAGCCTATTTAGAACTGATGGATGAAGTGCAGGAACTTTTACGCTACGCCTGGCAAACGGATAATCAATTGACCTATCCAGTGCCTGGAACGGGTTCAGCAGCAATGGAAGCGACGCTGGCGAATGTGGTCGAACCGGGCGATCGGGTATTAGTAGGCGTTAAAGGTTATTTTGGCAATCGTCTGGTGGATATGGCTGGACGCTACGGGGCGGATGTTCGAACCATCCACAAACCTTGGGGCCAGGTCTTCAGCGTTGAAGAAATCCGCACGGCGTTAGCAGAGCATCGTCCTGCGGTCCTGGCACTGGTGCATGCTGAAACTTCAACGGGAGCGCGGCAACCGCTGGAAGGCATCGGGGATTTATGTCGCGAGTTTGACTGTTTACTCATTGCGGATACGGTCACCAGTTTGGGTGGGGTACCCATTTTCTTGGATGAGTGGAAGGTAGATTTGGCGTACAGTTGCAGCCAAAAAGGATTGAGTTGCCCACCAGGTGTATCGCCTTTCACGATGGGGCCACGGGCTGTCGCAAAGTTGGAGCGTCGTCAGAGCAAGGTGTCTAACTGGTATTTGGACGCGAGTTTACTGCAAAAGTACTGGGGCAGCGATCGCACTTACCACCACACGGCTCCCATTAACCTGACCTACGCGATTCGTGAAGCACTCAGACTCCTAGCAGAAGAGGGGTTAGAAGCTCGTTGGCAACGCCACCAAACGACGGCTGAAGCCTTGTGGGACGGGTTGGCTGAGATGGGTTTGGAGTGCCACGTTGAGCGTGAGTATCGCCTGCCGACCCTGACGACAGTGCGCGTACCTGAAGGGGTCAATGCGAAGGCTGTGGGTCGGACGTTACTGAACGATTACAACATTGAAATTGGGGGAGGATTGGGAGAACTTGCTGGCCAAGTCTGGCGGATTGGACTCATGGGCGCAAATAGCCACCCCGATCGAGTGGAGACCTTACTATCAGCCCTTAAAGAAGTACTCCGAACTTGAGGATTTAGTTCTAGCACCGCGATCACAGCTTGGGCGTCGGCGGATTTGCATTATGATCTAACGTAAGTTCGACGGCCCCATTTTGGCTTCGTTTACCCCCGCCTGCTGATGAATCGCAGGCTAATTGGGAAAGTCTATTAGAAGTAGACTGAGGCGCTATATTCCTTGTGTTGCAGAGGATACAGGTCCACAGTCAACTCGCCTCAACATCTTGCTGGGAAACGACCACAGCAAAGGCGACATTTGCTAGTGCAAAACATCCAATAGAAAACGTCGGGCCTTCTTCCCAACTACGGCGGAACAGGTAAACAACTATCAGACAACTTCTGCAGTTGTTTCTTCCTTGGCGTCCGCGTCCGCTTCGGCTTCGGCCAGTTCTGAGAGGAACTTCAGGGCTTCCGCAATGTAAAGGGCGCAGTCTTTCGGCGATCGCTGGTAAAAGGAAGACCAGGCAGCCGATTTCTGGACCTCATAGCGACCCGCGCGATCGGGGCAGTCGCTGACCCAAGCGATCCGGACCGCATGCCCAATCAGCACATCCAGAGCAATGTAATCGTCGAACTGCAGCTCAGGATTTCCCTGAAAGATCGCGGCCAGTTCCTGCAGTGATTCAACCGTTAGATGGCGATATTCAGGAGCATGAATTTTCGTCAGCAAATGATCTAAGCGACGCGCAAAATTAGCTTCACCGGGTGTCATTTCAGAAAGGACCGATTCACTATCGACCCGGTTACGCCGATCCAGTTTGTCCCCAATGATGACCCCTCGACAATGGCGGAGCATTTCCCAGAATTGGCGATAGAAATCTTCCGGCAATCGCGTCAATTCGCCATCAATCTGCCGCTTGCGCCACCAGTCTTCAATCGATGGTTCCAAATCTACCTGAGCCGGTACAACCCCCCAAGTGATCGGGATATTGGCCCGAACATGCAAGGACTCTTGCTTGAAAAGGGTCTGGTTGATGCCACTGTAACTAGCCAGTACCTGACGCAAACGCATTTTGACATCGTGAGGACTCAGGGCCGTGAGGCGATCGTAGGCTTCATCGCGAGGGATGCCATGCTCCCGTGCCAACTCACTGGTCAACAACAGGATCAGATAACCGACTCGTAGGGTCAGGAGCCCCTCAAATAGTTCGGGTTCGGCCTTGATCAAGACACTGAGATAGACCAGCACTTCTTGGGTTAAGACGCGATCGCGCTTGTCATCACCACAATAGCTGGTAATTTTCTCCATCACTTCGGAGTGGGGCATCGGATCGCGAATGAGCGAATCATCACTGTATGACTTCCCGACCGTAATGTACTTTTGCCTGACCAAAAGTTCCGCAACTGCGTCAGACAAGTTGACATCCATCTTGCCCAAAAGTCCAGCCGCCCACCGGACAATCTGCCAAAGTTCCTGTTTGCCCGCTTTAATGTAAACCTCTTCCAATAGATCAGCCACCGTTACCGTGCGCTCAGGCTGTCCTAGCGCTGTATCAAAAGCCACGCCCTTCAGCATCCATAAGCGGGCCAAAATCTCGATTTGCTCATAGAGATTGCTCGAAGACTGGAGGAGATGAATCAGGGGGGTGACATCCGGTTCGCGTTCGATTCTAAAGACGTGCCAAACGCTTAATGGGCGGGTTTCCTCCGGTACCATCGGCAAATACGAAGAAACACGGGGCATGTAACTGACCCGATTTTTACTGAAGTGATGAATATCCACCGCATCAATCCGCTGTGTCCCCGACGTCATCAAGAGCTGATAGAGCGGCCCTAATTGTACCGGCACGCCCCCACATTTGCCTGCTTTCAGCTCTTGCACCAACTGTAAAAGCGGTGATTCATAAATGGGACGATGCCCCAATTCAAACATCTCGTGAGTCAGCAACATCGTCACAGTGGGACGTCCGGGGGCATTCCAGTGGTAATGAATGTACGCCAGTTCACTGCGGATTTGAGCCACGAGAAAGTGGTAGTCCAACGTGATATAAAATTTCTGCGGATCTAAAAAGGAAGGCAAAAATACCGCCGTTTCGCCCTGAATGCGAAAAACGCGAGAGGTTGTGAGGCTCCGCAAGCGCCGGATCGGACGGCCACTTAAATGCAGTTTGTCATTATGGCCAATTTGGGCGTAGATGGCTGAAAGCTGACCAGAGGGATAAACGCCTATAGGGTCTATCTGCTCTGGGATTTGAGTCTTGATACCATAGGTCGCGAGTTCGTTTTGGAGTGCCTCGTTCTCGGCTATCAAAGCCACTTGCACAATCGATTGACGCTTTTGCCCAACTCGTAAGTGACGTCCCAGAGGATCAATATCCCCTCGGGTGATCAGTCCATCCTCCAGCAATTGCCCTAGCAAAAACAGACTTTGGGCCCAAATGAGCGGCACATTCTCATTGGGTAAGCGCTCTTGACTATGAGGTGTTTCGCGTTCGTCCGCGATCGCGGCTTCCGGGACATAGTACAACTCTGGCAGCAGATGAAAGCCGTCTTTTTGTACCGCGATCGTCATCAGGCGCTGACGATAAAACTGAATAGCTTTCGTGTCCTTATGAAACAGCGCATCCAAATACAAATAGGCAAAAAATAACGGCCATTCGCACTCGATATGTTCGAATTGCTGCAGTTCTTCTGGCTCGTAGTGCAAGCGCTGAGTATCTTCAATGATCGTCTGGTGGCCATCGCGTAAAAAACGTTTGCAGCCGTAGTATCCCTGAAGCTTATCGACAATTTTCTGATGTGTTCGCTGAACGAGATCACTATCTTCAATAGCAAACGCTGGATAGCTAATGATACTCAGAACAGCCGCATCGACTTCTTTCGATGCTGACTCACGCGGTAGTAGTGACTCCAGCGTAATGCGAGCACGAGCAATTTCATCTGGCAGGACATGAATTACAGAAGTTTGCCCGCCTCGAATACCAAAGAGATTCAAGCCATCGATCGCTTCTAAAGCAGCTTTTGCCATCCCCACTGAACTGACATTCAGTTCTGGCTTGCCATGGTTAAGCTTATTGCCCCGTTCCCAAATGCCATAGTCCGGCGTGCGATAAGCCCGTGTGATGTAGTAGATCAGATTTTGAATAAAATCAACTTCGTCCAGGGTGAAAACAATTTGCAGCCCCGATGCTGTCATCTGAGCCAGCATCAATAGAAAGACAGAGGTAGCATCTAACTGTAAATGTCCCCACTCGTCATCTTCAACAACCGTATGCCCCGTGGCCGTATCGTACTTAGCGTGCAGGGCTGCGAGGGGATCCTGAGATTCTTTAAAGCGTTCTACCTTCTGAGCCTGTTGCATCATGGCATAGAGCAAACCACGCATCAGTTTGACAACGCTTTGCTCTAGCTCATAGGTACATCCCTGATTTTCGTCAACCTTACGATAGGCGAGTGACAACCCCCAGACAGCTAAGATGCTATAGACATTGTCCCGAACCCAGGCGTCAGTGTAGTCGCCATGAGTGGTCACTGCGGTACTAGCAGGCAAAAGACCACTAACAGGATGTTGACGAGCCAAGATTAAATCTTTGACCTGACGATAGTAAACGTGGAGTTGATCAGTTGTTGCCGCAAGGGATGGTGTCTGGAAACCCATAAATCTGGATGCCCTCAAAAAACCTGAAGAAATCGTGAACCTAGCCTACCGGATTGCGGTCAGTTTCAGCATGCGGGTTGTCTTGCATTAATCATTTCTTGAATAACCCCCCCTTTTACGGAAGGATGTTAGCGAGACTTCCTGGGGCTTAGTCTCGTATTTGCGAGCCATGCTAGCAGTTTGTCGGGTCTCAATGTAGCCCCAGTCAAGGTTTGTGATGGGCTTGGCGGCAGCTATTGGACATCCGCTACTGTGGTTCGCCTTGATATTAGTCCTGTTTAGTGGTTGAACATGGATTACTCGCTTTCATGAAAGTACCTGTAATCAGTGTGATGAGGCCCAATGCTGAAACAGTTATGCCACCTCGTCGAATTCGATTGGCAGTGTCATTTTGTGACTGATAAAGTGCCTGTTGACTGGTAGGCATTTGATCAAAGTCCTGAAATGGGATGTTAAACGGATCGCTGAATACCCCATAGCCCAAAGTAGTGATGCCGATTATGAGTAGGGGGATAGCCGTAGTAATGACGCGGTATTTCATGGGCCAGCAAATATAAATGATTAATGTTGATCCTCAGCAGGATGAAAGTCGTTTTCAGAAGATTTTATTGACTTCACCAGTTATCTAAGTGTCACAAGGGACTGATCCAATTATTAAGACTAAAGATTTCTTCCGTTTTTCCCCTGATACACCACAAATCGTTGGTTAGAAGTGGGGTTTGGCCAGTGTCCAGGAAACTGTAAATTGGAGATGACCTGCACTTGGGAAATACCGTGAAAGCAATTACTCTGCTCGGCTCCACTGGTTCCATTGGCACTCAAACCCTGGATATTCTGGACTCTCATCCTGAAGACTTTCGCTTAGTGGGGATCGCTGCCGGGCGGAACGTTGAGTTGCTGGCTCAACAAGTACACCAGTTTCGGCCTGAAATTGTCGCCATCCACGACGAAAGTAAGCTGAGTGAACTAAAAGCAGCCTTGGCAGATCTGGATCCGCAACCGAAACTCCTAGGGGGTAGCTCTGGTGTAGTTGAAGTGGCTCGATATGGTGATGCCGAGGCAGTCGTCACGGGAATTGTTGGCTGTGCAGGTTTACTCCCAACACTGGCGGCAATTGAAGCGGGCAAAGATATTGCCCTCGCCAATAAGGAAACACTCATTGCTGGCGGTCCCGTTGTCCTGCCGTTGGTCGAGAAGCACGGGGTTAAGCTACTGTCGGCGGATTCTGAGCATTCGGCTATTTTTCAGTGCTTGCAGGGTGTACCGGCAGGAGGGCTGCGCCGCATTTTGTTAACGGCCTCTGGTGGGGCATTCCGGGACTGGCCTGTGGAAAAATTACCTGATGTAACTGTGGCCGATGCCCTCAAGCATCCCAACTGGAGCATGGGGCGTAAGATTACAGTCGATTCTGCCACTTTGATGAATAAGGGATTAGAAGTAATCGAAGCTCATTACTTATTTGGGATGGATTATGACCACATTGATATTGTGATTCATCCTCAGAGCATTATTCACTCTCTAATTGAGTTGCAGGATACTTCTATGCTGGCTCAGTTGGGCTGGCCGGATATGCGTCTGCCGTTACTGTACGCAATTTCCTGGCCCGATCGCATTTACACCGATTGGGAACCGTTAGATTTGGTCAAAGCGGGTACTCTCACCTTCCGTGAACCCGACCATGCGAAGTATCCCTGCATGGACATTGCCTATGCAGCGGGTCGGGCTGGCGGTACCATGACGGCAGTTTTGAATGCTGCCAATGAGCAGGCTGTAGCGTTGTTCTTAGACGAACAGATTCGCTTCCTGGATATTCCGAAAGTCATTGAGCAGGTATGCGATCGCCACCGTAGTGAGCTCGTCACTCAACCAACCCTTGATGATATTCTTACCGTTGATCAGTGGGCACGCTCTGCGGTAATCACGGCGAGTAAAGCCCTGACTGAAACTGTCGTTGTTCCAATGGGGTAAGGCGTATGGAAATCGCGATCGTGGTTGGAGCTTTGATTGTTTCCTTCCTGGTTTTCACCTGGTTGATCAGGGTCGTTCGGGCCACCCTCAAAACGGCAATTTTGGTAGCCCTAATTTTGCTGGTGCTACAGCTGATCTTCGGTATTGGTCCCGCCGCCATCTGGGACCAGATCCAAAACTGGCTACCCGGTTTTGAACCCACAAATGCACCCCGCTAAAATAACCCAAAAGCTACGTTGAGCGGTAAAAAACAATCACAATACGTAGGTCAATAGCAAGCCTAGTACTATAGCAATTAAGGCCGCAGAAAAAGGGTCGAGCCCGTCGCCACCTTTACTACCGCCTCCCCCTTTGGAACCACCAGAATCAGCTGTTATCTCCTTATAGGCTGCTTTCAAACCTTTTATAAGTTCATCACCGGGTTTGGGAGGTTTCCGTTTCGCGGGTGGCCGGATCATCCAAATAAACAAACCAATCACGAACAAGAAGACAAATATTTCCATGGGGACTCAGGAACTCAATACTCTTTGTCCACAGAATGCGGCAAGAGTTTTACGAATGCAAGCGTAAAAAGTTCAGAAAACCTCAGGGAAAGCTGTAGCGTATTCAATGTCTAGATCATTAGCATCTAGTATATTCAGAGACTTCGGTGAACAGGATCGGGTAGCCCCGCCTAATCAAATAGACTTAGAGGAAAGGGGCCGTAGGTTCCATTAATAATATCCACCTCTGGATCCGATGCATGAAAAGATACGAGAACTCCACGCGAAGCCCCGGGATAATCATCTAAATACCAAGCACCGTTAAGTGTATTGAACTTGAGGTAAACCGGTCCCTGACGATTTTCCAGATCAAGATTGACAGGGCGACTGAGGGCAGCCACATAAGCTGCGATCGCAGCTTGAGCTAGCGGTAGATTATCGGCACACACTCCCAAGGTCTGGTAATCCGAGAGTTCGTTGAATAGTAACAACGCCTCACGGACTTCTGATGCTTCGGTTGCGGCAAGGGTCGGTGGTGTCTCTAGACAGCTAAATCGAGCTAACTGCTTACGAATTGCCGGGAGATCAGCGATGCCAGGATTCATGGAAGCCATAAAAATGAGTTCTGATTTTCATTTCACACTATCTAACAATAGTAAGCATCGGGTAAGTGGCGTACCGCTTCAACCAGAAAACTCTGGCTGGGTCAGGCATCAGGCGTTAGAATCCAGTGTGCTCCTAATCCCTGACTCCTGACTTCGAGATGCTGGCCTCACCGGGATTTCCCGCCTTCAGTCACGCGCCTGATAAGTCAGACTCAGTAGTTATGCAATGGCGCTGAGCAGGCAAACTAAAAGCCTCTAGTAGCAAGGTTTCTGAACTTTGCGTTATGTTTCTCCTGCAAGGGACTTCGCATCCAAATCTAGGCCAATAACCATCGATACATTCCTAAACAATCAACAAACAAGAAAATTGCTCCAAAATAGCAAATCATACTTTTGTCAATGGTCAAACAACTGACTACTAACATTTGACTAGAACTCATCGCTAGCAATATAAAACCATAGCCACTCACAACCGTTTTAGATGCCAATAATACACCCCCCATCACGGCAAAAAAACAACTAAACCACTTGAGTCCTTTAACTATTTTTTTAACTGGACACAGTTTGAGAGGAAAATACAAATTCTGGTTGAAAGACGATGTTGTTATCACAGGCAAACCTGTGATGGGGGAGCTTCTGCTATATCTAGCGAAACCACATCCGATTTAGACCCGGAAGTTTTCTCTCAGGGCAAAACCGGGGATCTAGATGTGGCCAGGGTATAAATGAATGATTTGTCCACCAAAATAGTGACGAATAGAGAAGAAGTTGTGAAGGCACCGAGAACATCCCAACAACCTTGTTCTGCTTGGAGCAAATATCGTCAGTGATTTTGGGACTCCTTAGCCCATAAACATGGCGATCGCTCAGGTGTAAAGAGCTACGGAATCTAGCCAGGCGATTGTTAAGGGTGAGATAGCCCTGGGCTTACTGAGTAAAGGGGCTCATCCCTAAATCCCTTAACGTCAGTGTGCATTCATGACGACCTATCAAGTTCGCATCACCGATATGCCGTCAAGTGAGCGACCGCGGGAACGGTTGCTGAATCATGGGGCTAAGAGTCTTGCAACAGCAGAGCTAATTGCGATTTTGTTAGGGACCGGACAAGGGCCTGGAAAACTTTCTGCTGTCGGGTTAGGGCAGTATATTTTGCAAGCGCTAGGCCAAGATCGAGAGGATGCGATCGGTGTTTTGCGAGAAGTTTCGGCTCAAGAATTGATGCAGATTCCGGGTGTGGGTCCGGCTAAAGCAACAGCAATTTTGGCCGCGATTGAATTGGGCAAGCGGGTGCTGCAAACCCAACCAGCAGAAAAAACAGTCGTTGATGATCCAAGTGTGGCCGCTGCGGCCCTGAGCCATGAATTAATGTGGCAAAGTCAAGAACGTTTTGCGGTGTTGTTTTTGGATATTAAGCACCGCATTTTAGGCACCAAAGTTGTGACCATTGGCACCGCAACGGAAACTTTGGCCCATCCTCGTGAAATTTTTCGAGAGGTGATCCGGCAAGGAGCGACCCGAGCCATCGTGGCTCATAATCATCCGTCTGGGAATGTTGAACCGAGCCAGGAAGATATTACGCTCACACGCCAGCTACTCGAAGCCTCCCAGATTTTGGGGATTCCTTTACTGGATCACCTGATTTTAGGTGATGGCGATTTTGCCAGCTTGCGACAGACCACTTCGATTTGGCAGGAATTTGCGGAGGCTCAATAGTCATCTATTCGTACACTGGCCCACTGTCTTTCAGGCTAATCGTTCATGCCACTCGGGTAAGCACCTCAAGGATGAAAAGGGATGTGGGGGCTGCGGTTTGGGGACGTGGGTCGTGTCACTGATGGGTGGGGTGTTCGGATGGATCGGTGAGGGTTGACCCACGCTACGCAGGGGGTATTTTGCGGGCAAATCTGTTTACCCACGCCCAAATCAAGAGACGCGACCGGTCGCGTTTCCTTACCGGAATCACCTGTTTTCCCGAACGGAGGTTAGCCATTCGAATTTGTATTACAGACGCTTTACCTTTAATGCCAATCCTTAGGTGCTGGTGCCCTTATCACGTTGGCGCTTGAGTACAATACCCAAACCGACAGCAGTCAATGTTCCTAAAACCGACACGGGTTCGGGAACTGACTCGGTTGCGGGTGTAATGACGGCGCGGGCAAACCCTTCGCGATCGCCATAAGCAATGGCCTCGACGGAACCGAGCGCGAGTGCAACTTGAGTAGAGTTGCCTTCGCCCGGAGTAGCCGCTAAGGAAAATCCACTGGCATCACTCATAAAACTTTCAGAATCGCTGGGCAGTAATTCAACGATAAATTCGATATCTTCTGCCCCCGGCAAACTCAGTAAAGACAGACTGGTGAATCCAGTCCCGATCTCAAGTGTGCTTCCCACAGCCAAGTCAAAGGAAGCGCCAAACGGCACAGGTTCATCATCCAAACGCACAATTCCACCATTATCATGCCGCCACGTCACGACTTCTCCGGGCGCTAAAAAAGCTGCCCACGCTGGCTGAACGGAAAAAGCAAGGGTTAAGGTGGAACCGACGACGACTAACGCTCGTTGCATAACCAATCCCCACAACACGGTACGTTGATCCACAGGGACAAACTGGATCTTCTCTATAAAAAGACTGCTATCCCTAGCTTCATTACAAAAACATCATCATCATGAAGGTTTCTTCGCAAAATCTTCATGATGATGTGAACCCTCACACAGTTCTCTAGGTCATTGCCGCGATTCATGGCTACACACCCTGAATCTGTAGGGGCACACAGCTGTAAGCCCTGGCCAAAATGTGCAGCAGTTTCTTACAGAAGCGTTAACTGATCGAGAACTGAGCGTTCAAGGCTAAAAAGTTTTCTGCATACGCAGAGTCTTTTCAACTCTGGGAGACGGGGCTGCCCACTGTACAATCTGCTCTAGCAGGCTAGGGGCTAAGCGACCGCACAGCACAGCCAGATGAGTCTGCCAGCCCACCAAAATTTCGGGGTTGCCCCAGCGCAGTCCTTGAACGAGAGCTTTCGCAACTTGTTCCGATGTCATGGGTTGGACACCGCGGAACCAACGAAACTCTCGCACCATGTCGGTATCGGTCAGCGAAGGAAGCAGCGTTGTCACCCGAACATTGTAAGGAGCCAACTCCCCCCGTAAGGCTTGACTAAAACCAAGAATGGCAAATTTTGTCGCGGAATAGGTTGCCATTGTTGGAGCCGCGACTTTGCCCATCAAACTAGAGACATTGATAATGTGCCCTTGCCGGTAGGCAGCCATCCGCCGGGCAATCAGACGCGTCATGGTATACAGACCGAGCACGTTGGTGGCAATTTCGGACTGTACATGGGGTAGCCGCGATTGCAAGAACGGTGTTTGATGAGACACCCCAGCACAGTTGACTAACAAATCAATGGGACCATGATTGCGCCAGGCATGAGCAACCGCAACATTTACCTCAACCGGCCGAGTGAGGTCGAGGGGGAGTACGACGGCATAAGAACCTAAGGCTTCTACCTCAGCGGCAACTTCAGCCAACCGCTCGGTATTGCGTGCCACCAGAATGAGACAACGCAAGTTCTGGCGAGCAAATTCTAGTGCGATCGCCCGACCAATGCCACGGGATGCTCCCGTAATCAAAGCGGTTTTTCCTTGCAGATTCATAATGATAAACCTCCAGGGTGTACAAGCTACGACAGCATGAACCGGTCCAGGGCGATCGCGACAGATCCCAAACAGGCATCGCTGTCGAGCAGAATTCAGTCTTTGCTATCAACAGTTGAGTAAAAATTCAGACCAGGCACTCAGAAGACCGTATCCATTTCATCCGGGGAACACGGGCAGACGAAAAAAGCAGTGCTGTGCCTGGTAAATCAAATGCGAGAAACGGACTAGGCAATGTGCCTAACAGACAGACGTCATAAAAATCACGGTTAACGCCTGGCACAAATTGCTCAGTACAGTAAACATTCAGAACAGAGTTACAGGCAAGTCAAACATACGGTAGCGAGAACTCATGCAGTCTTAAGGGAACAAACATTGTCTTGGGAGCGTTGAGGGGTTTCCTGATAGAACCTGAAGTCTATACACAAAACCTTACAAATCCTCCTCTGCAGTCAACCTGAGTACTTCTACCGAAAATTGGCAAGAGCTCCGATGAGCTGTTTTTCCCAACGGTTTCGACGTTAGCACCGGGATCAGATGAATGACAACATAACTTAATGGAAAAGTGGATTTTTTACATATCTATATGACCTTCTCAGATTTTGGGGCTGCCTGGAGGGCCACTAATTCTGACCAAACACGGTGTAACGTGGCATGTGGCGCAGTCTAATCGTTCGCGCAGAGACGATGTGATCCTGAAAATTCATCTGGCAGCAAAATAAATCTGAGAAGAATAATTCTGCTGCGATTTCTAAGAAGTTGCACGAACATTCTTCAATCTAAAATCGGCGGTCTAATACTAAATCCGGTTTGCCTGCCCCGTAATTGAGAGACGCGACCTGTCGTGTCTCTACAGGTATCACCGATTTCCCATAATTGAAGTTAGCCATGCGGATGCGGTATAAACTTGCCACTTGGCATTATCCTCGTCGCCATTGATTAGCCCGTTCATTGCGTTGGGCCAGGGTTGCAGTCTCTTGAATACGCTTGAGCCTTGTGGCGGGTCGTTTGGCGTTCGTAATCCATTCCAGGATGCCGCGTTTCACAGAGCGGGGAAACGCTTGCCAATGTTGAGTGGCCGGTGGCAGGTCAGCCAAAGCGGCTGCCAAATCATCCGGCACAACAAGATTTTCAATATCATCCAGAGCTGTCCAAGAGCCGTCTGCTTGGGCCGCTTCAATCTTGGCCATACCACTGGGCATCATTTTCCCGGCAGCTATCATGCGCTCTACCCGTTGT
>JBCBTQ010000130.1:0-16280 GCA_039818605.1 Cyanobacteria bacterium J06639_14
CTCCGAGTGAAAGTTGGGTATCCGTAGCTGCCAGATATGAGTTTCGGCGTGATCGGGCAAGGTAAGGGACATCGATTCGAGATTGGCGTGAAAATAAAGTACCTGTCTGAAACAGTGAAAGGGGGATGGCTAGCAGAAGAGACGCGATATGTTGTCGTCTAACGCCCTTAGTGGCAGTATTCTCTTCGTAAAGTACCTCACTACCGGCTCTATGGGGCAGCACTCGATGCAATCTTCAATATGCACCGAAAGTAGCCAGGTTAAGCACTCGGGTTTATGCAGTCTATGATTGACTCAGGTGACTTCCCGAAATGCAGGAATCTACAGTCGTAGGTTGATGCCAAGGCACAAGACTCAACGCTCTGAACAATAATTTCTTGCTCTGAACCCTTATTTGATCATTTGCTCACTGCTTCCTATCGATCCTTTTAGATATGGTTCTTTCTCCTTCTACTGATACGTCTCAAGTGCGGGAAGCGATCGCTGAGAAACGTGTCTCGCTGCCGGTTGATTGGGTCGGCTACCAGACAATTCGGTCGGTCTTGGGAAACCAGCGCGCCGCTCATCTTGCGTATTACGATGGACGACTGGAAATTATGGCCCCCTTGGAAGAACATGAAAATTCTAGTGGTCTGATTGGCCAATTTGTTGAGATTTTGACGGAAGAATTGAATCTCAATATTAAGACGATGGGTTCTACGACTCTAGAACAAGAGGAACTCAAGGTAGGAGCCGAACCCGATCAAGGCTACTATATCCAAAATGAACCACAGGTCAGAGGCAAAAAGGTTGATCTTAAAAGTGATCCCCCCCCTGATTTAGTGGTTGAAGTGGATATTACCCATACCGACATCAATAAAAATGCACTGTATGCTGAGTTGGGAATCCCCGAGTTTTGGCGCTATAACGGTAAGGTTCTAAGAATTTATCAGTTGCAGGACGATCGCTACCAAGCAGTTGAGAATAGCCCCACATTCCCCTCAATTCCCAAAGAGCAGCTTTATACTTTTTTGCATGACTGCGCTCAATATGGTGAGACCCAAGCAAAACGCCGCTTCCGGGTTTGGATGAGAAAAGCTTTCAGCTAGCTTTGTCGAATTATGGGCGTATGGTTCAAGCTGGGAAATACCGGCTGAGTCGGGAGTCGGAAGTCATCGAGATTTCCTGCTTTAAGTTGATAGCAGAAGGATTCCAGAACATACGTTTTTTCGATACTTCTTTAGGAAGGGAGATCATAGCCAAACCTTTCAATTTCCCATGAATATATCGTTTCTACAAGACGCTTGCTTGGCTGATCAAAATATTCCCGCAAAGGAATTTTATGGTATCTCACTTTCTTCTTTAGACTTTGAATTTGCTGGGCTTCATATGGAATATTCAAAATATTACAAACCTGCTGTATATCCTTCTGAAAATCCTCATGGCGAACGAAAAAATCGACACACTCTTTACCCTCAATCAAATACTTATCTCGATCAACAAGTGACAACTCAAGAGGCTTTAGATAATGAGGGACTGCTGGTGAATCAAGCAAAGACTGATTCTTCAAAATCAGTTTGTAAAGAAAACGAATCCAACGTCTAAACTGCTCAATTTCTAATTCGCGAGTGTCCACTGATCGCGCTAATTGATTAGCCTGCTTCTGCTTCCAAAACATAAAAAAGCCGGAAACCAGCTTGTCAAAGGGATTTCTGACGGCTGTAAACTTAAAGTATTCACGCCAGGCATCATCACCGAGAAGATGGCGTATATTGTAGGCTGACATGTGGTTGTACCACGTGGCATCGCTCGGTTTGTCGGCACGTTTACCTATGATTCCAGCATCGGAAACGTATTCTTCACGAACGTGTAATGGCTGCCATTCGCCATCCGGCATACACCATTTTTCAAAGTAGGCTTCAACGGAAGTTCCCGCTGTTTTAACGGTCTTAGTGAAAATAAAATTCTTCCTGTGACTCACCAACATAGAATTCGCTCCATAGGTTTGGTCGTCGTACTCTTGTTAGATCGGGTGCATCCCAATTTTGTATTTAAGCTATCTTACCCTCCCCCTACATCCCTCTCCCAATCTTAGGAGAGGGACTTTCTCCAGCTCCCCTTCCTCCCAAATTTGGGAGAAGGGGCTGGGGAATGAGGGCCATTTGCAAAACTGGGATGCACTCTGTTAGATCGCTTTTACCGGTCTATTGGCTCACAAGGAAATAAAGCAATAAGGGGATTTCTCGAAATGAATATACCGCCGTAGGTTGGTGTCGAGGCACGCGACCCAACACCTCCGGAATTGCTATGCTGCTGGGTTTTACTTCGTTCAACCCAGCCTCCAAAAGCTCCTTTTTCGGGTAATTTCTTTCTCATAGATCCCCTAATCTGCTTGCAGTATCTCTATCTAAGAGTAGTCGCATGTCATTGCATCAAAAGCCTAAGTCAGCTTTGGCAGCTTCGGCAGCGCGGAAAAGCGGTTCGTCCGGCATGTCATCCCACGCGGTCGCTCCGACTTCGGTATAAAACTGGGCATCGTAGGCGCGGGTACGGACCACAACGGGCATGGGGGTCGCGTGACCGAGGATAAGAGCTTGCTGTTTGGAGTCGAGCTTAGCCAGGACAGAGCGTAGGCTTTGGGCTCCAGAGACACCGGTAAAAATCGCGTCGATGTCTTTTTCATCATTGAGGAGGGCGGTGATGCGAGTGCCGATTTGCGACATGACCTCGTTGTCGATACCGGAGGGACGCTGATCGACCACTAGCAGGGTGACAAAGTACTTACGCATTTCGCGGGCGATCGTGCCGAAAATGGTCTGACGAGCGGTTGCAGGGTCGAGGAAGCGGTGGGCTTCTTCGATCGTGATCATGAGTTGTTGGGGGCGATCGCTGGGATTCTTGGTTTGCAAAAAGCGTTCGGCCTTCCGCACATAGTTGGCATGGATCCGGCGAGCAATGACATTGGTCGCCAACATATAGGACAGCAGATTCGACTGCGAGCCAAACTCGACCACCACATGTTTTCCCGCATCCAACGCGGTCAGAATCTGCCCCACATAATTATGAGGACAGGCAGCTCGAATGTATTTCAGATCTGCAAGGCGCGTTAGTTTGCGCTGTAGGGCCATGATGGACGACTTGTTGCCCATCTTGACCTCGCAAAACTCTTGAATCTCCTCATTCGTCATGGTCAACAGACGATTGACCCAGCTTTTACCAAACTCATTACGGAGGATGATGGCATTCTCCAGGCTGGCCTCCGAGAGGTTCAGTTCGCCTCGCACTAAGGTCAGGTCTTCGACATCAATCTGATCGAAGCTGATGTATAGCTCCTGAGCATCGCGCACTCCCCGCCGTTTTGTGGCTTCAGGGTCGAGGGTGAAAATCTTTACCTGTCCTGGAAAGAGCTGGCGCAGTCCCTTCACGGTACTGAAGTGCTTGCCCTCACTCACCGCTTCCCAGCCATATTCAGAGTGCATGTCAAAGATCAGGTTGACGGCTGCCTGCCGCTGAATCGTACCGGCCAACAATACGCGCGTGAGGAACGATTTCCCAGTACCCGATTTGCCAAAAATACCGTTACTCCGCTCAACAAAACGATCTAGGTCCAGACAAATCGGCACCGACATATCAATGGGCTGACCAATGACAAAATTACGCCGATGGGGATCATCCTCCCAGCCAAACACAATCCGAAAATCTCGCTCAGCGGCGTCATACACCTGACTGAAGTGGCCGGGAATCGTTTTGACGGGCAACAACTCGATCTCAGTATTGCTCTGGGCTTTGTAAGAGGCCAGCTTAGATTTTGAATTGTGAGTTTGGGATTTGGAGTTGTTAGCCCCCTGCCATCCGCCTACGCTGCCACCTTCCCCCTCTACCTTGGGGGTAAACATGAGCATCGGACTCAAACTCATCGTCCCGTAAGTACCCGTTCCCGAGAGGACTTCCTGGAGAAATACATTGGCAGGTTCAGGAGGATTCGCCAAAATCCGGGCACTGGCAGTACCGAGGGCGACGTCGGTGAGCATACAGAAGAAGCGCGATCGCTGTCCTTGCACAACTAGGAACTTGCCCACACGCATATCTTCGACTGAGATATCGGGATGTAGGCGAACTTCAAGTCCTCGGCTTAAGGAGCCTTCAATGACTGATCCCAAGGGGTTGATGGGTTCCATAGGTGCTCTCCGACCTTATCCTGAGAGTCATCCTAGCGTGTTTGGCAGAAAATAATACATTTGTTTTATGGCCGTGTGCCAACTGCTGCGAGACACCCTCGATCTAAAAACGCGTAGCGATACATCTGTGAATCGCTACGCGTTTTTTAAGATCATTCACCCTACACACCGCCAGCAAGCGTCAGTCCATGCCTAATGATGGCTCTTTAGAACTGGTAACCGACACCGCCCTGAACGGAGACAGCCGTACCGCCATCGCGGAATGCATCGAAGGCAATAACAGCGTTACCAAAGGCCGCTAAGCGACTATTGGGAAACATATAATCGATTCCTGGTTGCAAGACAAAAGCGGTTTGATCGCCTAAGACAGAGGTTTCGTCATCCGAAGTGAATGACACACCAGCCCCAAGATAGACGTCCGTGTTCCAGCTAATGGGATAGTCATAGGACACGGTCGGCACGATCGCAAACCCATCGCCAATAAACGCTTGCGCTCGTATGGATAGTGGCACCCGCAAAAAACGATAGCGCCCAGCAATGACACCGGCAAGACCACCACCGTCACCGTCACCATCTGAGGTGACACCCACACCCACACCAATGCCGACATAGCTGCCATAAGCTGCCTGAGCATTAGCAGCGTCTGCAGACATGAGGACTCCCGCCCCTGCCATAATGCCGCCCAACACAGAAGCAAGGGCATACTGCACAGTTCGAGGCTTTTTCCCGTTCATTCCCAATTACTCCTCAGGCAGACAAATTAATACGCTAGGGGTAGAGTTCAACAATAAGCCTTTACGCCGCAAAACGACGCCTTAACCAACGACTTTGCTGCGCCAAACGTGACAGCAAAAGCCCCTAAAATCCGGGATTAAGGCGAGTATTTTCCTATAGCTCAGGGTTAATTCAAGCAAACAAGCTTGAATCCGCAAGACAAAATTGACAAAAGTTTACAAAGGGCAGCCCTAACCTGTATTCCGCATACCAGCGGCGATCCCGTTGATCGTGAGCAGAGCACCTCGGAGCAGTTCACCGCGACTATATCGCGATTTGATGACGCCAGATGTAGCGTTGCGATGCTGTCGCAAACGCTTCAGGAGCGAAACTTGGATAAAGCCAAGGGGGACGATGGTGCCATTGCGGAGGTGTACTGATCGCTGCAGATCCGGATCCCCATCCAGCAGGCGATTATGGCCAGTAATCGTGAGTACGAGCTCGGAAGTGCGATGAAACTCTTCGGAAATCGTCTCGTACAAGACGTGAAAACACTCATAACTCTCTGGCTGAGTCAGTTCCCGAACATAATGCTCAGCCATTTGTAAATCCACTTTAGCAAGGGTCATTTCCACTTTGGAAATCACCATTTTGAAGAAGGGCCACTTCTGATAGAAATAGCGCAGTAGCTTTAACCGCTCTTCGGGATCTTCCTCCAGGAATTCATGGAGGGCTGTACCGACGCCATACCAGGCTGGCAGTAAGAAACGGGCCTGTGTCCAACTGAAGACCCAAGGAATGGCTCGGAGACTGGCCAGGGTCTTTTTTCCACCCCGACGAGCTGGGCGCGAGCTAATCTGCAGTTGGCTGATTTCCTGGATCGGCGTCACCTGATGGAAAAACTCCACGAGATCAGGCTGTTCATAAATCAGTTCGCGATAGTGGCGACGGGAACGCGCCGCTAACGATTCCATGATTTCATTCCAGGGCTCGATTTCATCCACGCTACTGTGGAGGAGGCTGCCTTGAATGACAGCTGTCGCGACCGTCTCCAGATTGTACAGGGCTAAATCTTGTAAGTTGTATTTAGAGGCTAGAACCTCTCCTTGTTCGGTAATTTTGATTCGACCGTTCAAACTCGCACCGGGTTGCGCCAGAATCGCCTCGTAGGCAGGGCCACCACCGCGACCGACAGAGCCACCGCGACCATGGAAAATACGCAGCGCTACGTCGAAGTCATCAGCCGTTGCCTGGAGTGCATGCTGGGCCTTGTGAATTTCCCAATTGCTGCTGAGAAAACCGGAATCCTTATTGCTATCGGAGTACCCTAGCATGACCTCTTGAATGGGCTTCGCTTTGGTGACCGGCGATGTCTCTTCCGTGTGCGATCGCCCCCCGTCAATGACCGTGCGATAGAGGGGCAATTCAAACAATTGACGCATCACCGAGGGCGCGTGCTTTAGGTCTTCCACGGTCTCAAACAACGGAACTGGCTGAATACTGGATTCCCACGTTGCCGGATCGTAGAGGCCAGCTTCTTTAGCAAACAGCAGCACCTCCAGCAGATCACTCACATCACAGCACATACTGATGATGTAGCTCTGGCAAATCTGCGGTCCAAACTCTTGATGCAAGCGCCGCATCATACGGAACGTTTCGATCGTTTCACACGCTTTTTCGGAAAAGGGCAGTTCAGCCGGAACAAGGGGTCGCCGCGTTTGCAGTTCTTGAGTCAGCCAGGCCGTTTTTTCGGCTTCCGACATCTCGTTGTAGGGCTGAGGCAGTATCTGCAGGTACGCGGTGATTTCATCCAAAGTATCGGAATGGCGCGAACTTTCCTGCCGAAAGTCAAGCTGCGCCAGCACAAACCCGTAAATTTCAACCTGACGAATCAGCAGTTCCAAATCGGCACAGGTCATGCCGGTTGCTTTCAGGTCACGTTGAATCAGCTGCAAATCGGCCAGGAATTCTTCTCCCGATGCGTATAGCGGAATAGGGGTGTCGCTTTGTTCGTCCCGAAGAATATCGCCTTGATAAAGCTGCTGACTACGGTGGCGTGTGTTTTTTAGCCGCTGTTGCATATAGGCCAGTTTCAAGCGGTAGGGTTCCTGGCGATAGCGAATGGCCCAGCGCTCGTACACAGCAGGCATATGACGCTGGTCCTCATCCAGGGAGTCGAGGAGTTCGGGCTGGACTTCGCTCCAATGCAACGACAGACTTAAAAGCTTGATCAGGTGTTCGAGCGACTCAATGTACTTTCCAATAACTAGATTGCGCTGATAACAGGCAGTTTTCCAGGTTACTTCAGGGGTCACCGAAGGATTGCCATCGCGATCGGCTCCAACCCAGGAACCAAACCGACAAAAGTCAATACGGGGCGGTCGTAAACTGGGGAAAGTGCCCTTGAGAGCCCGCTCGAAACGTTCATAAAGTTTAGGTAGGGCATCAAATAGCACCACCTCAAAATAGTGCAACGTGTAATCAACCTCATCCAGCACAGAGGGTTTGAACTGGTGCAGTTCATCAGTGCGCCACCAAAGACGGATCTCCTCGGTAAGCTGCTCTTTCAGGGAATCAATTTCCCATGAAGTGACCACTCCCAATGCCTGAGCACTGTCTTCAGCGCGATCGAGTCGCCGTAGAATCGCAGCAATACGTCGTTGCTTATCACGAATCGTATGACGCACAATTTCGGTGGGGTGCGCTGTAAACACAAGGCGAATATCTAACTGATCAATCAGTCGTTGAATCAGTTGCGGCGGGACATTTAGCTGCTTTAGAGCAGGGAGTAACCAATGAAAGGTCCCCGCATCCTTACGACTGCCCGGCAGCGCATTGAAATCATAAGACTCTGTACCAGCTCGTTTTTTTTCGACACCATTCCCCTCTTGGGATGGATGAGGTCTTAAAGCCGCAACGCCAGTAAGCGCAGTTTTCGGTTCCACCTCTTCATAGGCAACCTGATACTGGCGCTGTTGCCCTTGCTGCTCATAATGTTGCTCGACACTATTGATCAACTGGAAGTAGAGGGCAAAGGCCCGCGCAACGCGAATCGCATCTTGTAGTTTGAGATTCTCGACGACTTGCACCACCGTTCGGACACTTTCGGCCCGGGCTGTGGGTGCTTGCCCCTCTTCGGAGCAAAGACGGCGGAGCTGATGCAGCAAAGCTAACAGGTCTTGACCATACTCATTCCATAAGACGGCTTCCCAAATATCTTCAACGATCTTGATGCGACGTTGCACCCGTAGGCTGTAGGCTGAGCCTGGCGGAGTGATGGCAATGCCGGGAACTGATTCGAGAGTTTCACTGGAAGTTGGCATGTTGTCAGATAAAGGCAAGGTGGACTTCATGGGTATGAACCATCGCTAAGAAGTGGGAACGGCTTGAAAAAGTCTCTGACCAGACATCCTCATTCCAATCAAGAAACGCTGTAGATGTCGCCCCAACACAGAAGTAGAGTAGCTTTTATTCCGGCTCAGGTGCATCGTTTTGGAAAATTGAGTCAGGCACCGTGTGAAGAATCGGGAGCCGCTCACCCCGGAAAACTTCCTCACTTGCTAGCCCTAACTGAGTTAATCCTGCGGCGATCGCCCGAACCCCAACCAGCCCTAGAAGAAAGGGCCCTGTCATCATGCTTACTATCATATTGGGCGCTCCTTTAATGTTCGCTGATGCTGTATTCGATGAAGGAGGTGGAAAATCGTGAGAGAACTTCGTCATACGTCAAGATTTCGTTAGGTCCAGATACTCAGATACTGTCTGTGTCTTATCAAGATTCACAGTTAAATGGTTAAAACCGACCCAGCTGCTCGATGCAAGCATCACATATCGCAGCAGGCAAACTAAAAAAACTAGTGACTCTATCAGGGAAGATAAATCTTTGCTCGTCGCTTACACTACTCGTCAAGTCTCAGGTAAGGGCTATAAATCGTCGCTATAAATCATTTCTATACTGCACTAGCGAAGCCCTAATAGAGAGGTAGCACAAAGAATCTTCAGAAGATGTACAGGTCAGGAACGCAATTTACAAACCCGCAGAATACACCATTATCGCTAACATTAACGATTGTGAAAGGATGTCTTCAAAGAAAGAAGCATTCTTCCACAGAGATGTTCCGTATACAGCGGAAATCAAAGTATTTCCAGGATTTTACTGGAGGTATTCATCAGACTGCGATATGCTTCACAGCTATATTTAGAGTCGCTATCTAGCGCCACCACTAGACTTAGCCATCACCCAATTCCATGACTGCTAAGCCGTTCCCGACTGACAGAAAATCGCCCTCCTCCTCCCAAACGTTAAACGTTTGGATAGCGAAGCGCTTGGCCTCTAGCGCCCAAGTCCAAACACGTCTGCGAGGCAATATCCTCCATGTTCTGTGTGAAACGCCGAATACGCTACATCAGGCGGGAGCCATGTCGCGCATGGTCGATGCCCTGTTAGATGAACCGCACGGCACGTCTATCGTCACAGGACCGTATCCCCAAGTTTATCAGCTCTATATTTACAATCGCCGCTCGGGCCAAGCGAAGCCGGATTGGACCGCTCCCTTATATCTCAATCGGTTAGAACGCCATCGAGCCCAGTATCAACTCCAGTCAGCGGATGCTTTGAAGATCGCGGATACTCAGTCTTCCGAGCAATCTTCCCAGGGGACTGTTCCGATCGCAACGGCGTGGCAACAGGATCCAGCCACAACCGCCCTCGTCCTTTCCAACATGAGCCTAGCCCGCCAGGGCGACCCCGACGCGATCGCATGGTATCTCAGTGAAGTCCTGAGCACCTTAGATGTGGGTGTCTGGGTCAGTATTCGAGCCTTGCCAGGTCGGGCAACCGTTCACCGCGATAAGCTAACAGCGGCAGTAGAGTCAGAGGTGCCCTCCAATCCTGACGCGACTGATGCCATACCGCGTCTCTGGATTTTATGCGAAGCCGCTTATAGCCCTGATCCGCAGCTCATTGCGGAACCCGTTACAGAGCGCCTCCGTAAACTGTCCCTAACGCAGTTTAAAGACGCCGCTATTGTTATTCAAGTTCAAGGCGAAGACAGTCCCGATTGGAGCCTACGGGTTGACTTAACACCGCCCGAAGAAATGCTGCGGGAATGGAGTCGCTGGGGGGATGCCGAGGCCGTCACCCGGCTAATCCGTCAGGCACTATCGCCTTGGCAGGTGAAGGTCACAGCCGAACATAAAGATGTCAGCCTTCATGTCATCGTGCAAACAATTGCGCAAGATCCCGGCGAGGCCTTGGGTGAGGAAACCGTTGTTGCCATCCTGGGACCACTCTTAGAACGCCTTGCACCCCAGGGAGTCCAACAGGCCATGGTGTATGGCCAAGGAACCCAGACGACCATCCCGGCCTGGGTTCACTGCTTTGACTTACCGGCCTCCGAGCACCCAGCTCTAGCCGTTGCCCCCAAGACACTCGCCCAACAAGGTGACCTCCCAGCCCTGACCTTCTTATTGACGCGTCTCTTGAACCCCAATTTAGAGGCTCAGTTGGCAACTGGGGGGATCCGGCTCAAAGTGTTGCGTCGGGATCAGTTATTGCATGTGATGGCTGATGCCCCCGTCTGCCCGTCACGTCGCCAGATCGTCGCGCCCATCTTGGATTTTTTACAGCAGTTAGACCTCCAGGAAATTGAAGGAATTCGCCTCTATGGTCGACGGGCTGGACAGCAGCGCCCTACCTGGAGTTATGGTCGTGATTTCGGAGAACGACAGCGGATCGTACCTCAGGCCGAACCCTCATTTGCGGCGTCCCATGCTTACCTGAGCGATTTACTAACCCCCTCTGATGAAGAGGCACTGCGGTCCGACCTCACCTCTGAAGATGTTAAACATGCCTGGCGATTTGGCTGGTCCCAGGTGAAACAGCTATTGATTGGCACCCAGTTGTTTGTCCCGCAGAGTGAACTCCCGCGTATACCGCCACCGATGCCTGCGAGCGATCGTCACAATGCATTGAAAATCAGCTTGGCCTGGGGGCTGTCGGGGATGTTACTGGCTTTGCTGGTGGATTTGTCGCTCGGGCAACTTGTCAATCCAACAACCCAGTCTGCAGTTGCCGATGCCGCCCCGATTCCGGACGCTACGACAGTAGCCGCGCCAGACAATATCTTGCCCGATACGCAAAGTCCGGAGTCGCCTCCGGTAGAGTGGCAGGAAGATGATTGGATGACGGAAGAAGACTTTTCTGAAGCCAACATCAACCAGGAAGATGGCAGCATGCCTGATGACGATGAGTTTCTGGGCACCTGGAATGATGAGGACGACGGTTTTATCGAGGATGACGGTTTTATCGAGGATGGTTTTACGCCCAACTCACAGACCACACTTCCTTTCACCGAGGAATTGCAGGCCAGCCCAGAACAGTCACTGGTAACCACTCCTAACTTACTTTCTAAGTCCCCCTATTTATCTTTTCGCAGTCAGCATCTGGACGAAAAACTCGCCTTATACCATGAACGATTACAAGAGGTGGGTCCCCCCGACGTTTTGATTATAGGTAGCTCCAGGGCCCTACGCGGTGTTGATCCAGCAGCCTTACATCAAGAACTGGCGGCTTTAGGCTTTGGCGACCTGAGCGTTTTCAACTTTGGGATCAATGGAGCAACGGCACAAGTCGTCGATTTAACTATTCGGCGCATTTTAGAAGCTGACCAATTGCCGCGCTTGATCCTCTGGGCTGATGGTGCACGCGCCTTCAACAGTGGGCGGGTGGATGTTACGTACAATGCGATCGCGACCTCTGAAGGCTACATTGACCTGGATATCAATAATCCTGACCCGAGCGCAGGCGACGATACCGTAGCCAATGGTGAGAACAACGCTGCGATAGCTGACGCACCTCGGTCGGTGACAGATTCTTTAAAAGCTAGCTATCAGGCACTGGATCAGAAGTTGAGTGATCAGCTCGGTCAGTGGTCTGCGGTGTATCGCGATCGCGAACAGCTGAAAATAGTTTTACGCGACTACGTACTCACTCCCATCGTTGCCCCGATTACAGTCCCCATTACGATAGTCAGCGATCCTGAAATGGCAGGCCAAAACACTTCCGACATGCCCATCCCGGAAGGCAGCCGCATGGATTTTGACGGCTTCTTAGCCCTCGATGTGCGCTTCAACCCAGCAACGTATTATCAGCTCTACGCTCGCGTTCACGGCCTTTACGACAGTGACTACGAAAATTTCGAGCTTGAAGGTCGACAATTGAGTGCGTTCCGACGCCTACTGACCCACACTCAAGCCCTCAATATTCCAGTTGCATTTGTCAATACTCCCTTGACTGACGAATATTTGGATGACTACCGCATGGAGGCAGAAAATGACTTTCTCCAGTTCATGCTGCAATTTTCAGCCACAGAAGATGACTTTGTCTTTCGTGATCTGGGACAACTATGGACCGATCGCTATGATTATTTTTCCGATCCCAGCCACCTAAATCGCTATGGGGCATACCAAGTATCTGACCGTCTTGCGCAAGATCCGATGATTCCTTGGCCATATGCCTTAGATCCGTCTGCTCTTGATCCAGAAGCCCTGCCATGATTCTTCCCTCCATCATCTACGGCCTCTTTTTGCTCAGTGTGGTAGGGCTCTATTGGGCCCTCGAACGGCGTTCGCTGCGCATCTGGTTATTACTACTCGCCAGCCTCGTCTTCTATACCTCATTACAGGTACATTACCTGCCCCTCATGCTGGTATTGGTGGCCCTCAATTTTGGGCTCGGTCAAGTGCTGATGATGCCAGTCGATTGGCGCGTACCGAATGAGCAATGGCAAATGGCCGAGCAAAGCTGGCAGCGGCGGCGGCGACTTTGGCTAGGTCTGGGCATTGGGCTCAATGTGCTTGTTTTGTTGGGCTTTAAATACATCGATACTTGGCTGCGCTGGCTGATTCCCACGAGTTGGGAACAGGTCACACCCGATGACACCTGGCTCGCGATCGCATTTCCTTTAGGACTCAGCTTCTTTACGTTCGAATGCATTGCCTATTTGATTGATGTCTATCGTGGAGCCCCAGCCACTCGCAATTTTCCCGAGTTTGCAGCCTACAAACTCTTTTTTCCAAAGCTCATCTCAGGACCCATTACCCGCTTCCACAGCTTTACAAACCAGCTCACGAACCAACCTAGTATGGACTGGAACTGGGTGGTCGAAGGACTGTGGTTAATCGGTCTGGGCGCTGTCAAAAAGCTGCTCCTTGCTGATCACATTGCCATTTTGGTAAACCTGAATTTCGATAACTTGGAACGGGCTGGCAGCGGTGACCTCTGGCTCGCAACCTTTGCCTATGGTTTGCAACTGTATCTAGACTTTAGCGGTTATGTCGACGTGGCCCGAGGCAGTGCTCTCCTCATGGGCATCAACCTCCCGCAAAACTTTAACTTCCCCTATCTCACAACCAGCATTGCTGATTTCTGGCGGCGTTGGCACATAACCCTCGGCGATTGGTTACGCAACTATCTCTACTTTCCCCTAGGAGGATCCCGTCAAGGACTCACCCGCACAGCATTGAACTTAATGGTGGTAATGCTCGTGGCTGGTATCTGGCATGGTAATACCTGGGGATTTTTGATTTGGGGTGGCATTCATGGCCTCGCTCTGGCTATCCATCGAGTGAATGCGGTCCTGGCGCGCGATCGTCCATCACTGCAGTCCTTTTGGCAAAACCCCTTAGGCATTCTCCTGGCCTGGGGCATTACGCAGTTTCTGGTCTTCTTCAGTTGGATCTTTTTCCGCTTACCGGAACCCCGGCAATTCATCCAGGCCATGACTAAGCTGGTAGGTGTGCGGAGCGATGCCCAATTTATCCAAAAGGTTTATGTGGAGTCCTTAGGCTTAATGCCGTCTCAACTCTGGAGCTTGCTTTGGGCCATCGTTGGCATCATGGCGATCGCCTACTTCACCCAGCGGGGGCTCAAGCTACAGCTCAACTGGCCCCTCAAACTTCTTTTAGTCCCGCTCTGCTTATTTGCTGCCTGGCAACTGGCTCCCACAGAAACCCTTTCATATATCTACTTTGAGTTCTAGAGAACGTGGGAGAGTAGGAGGATAGCGTGATGGGTTGGGAGAATTTGGAGTTTGGAGTTCGGAATTCGGAGTTCGGAGTTCGGAGTTCGGAGTTCGGAGTTCGGAATTCCGAATTCGGAGTACTCTGCGAGAAGGACATAGCCCTACGGAATTTGGAATTCGGCGTTGGGTGGTGTCATCAGATTTCTGGGTCTGGGTCTATTTTTTGTCGAAAAATGTAAGGCTTTAGGTGACTGAGACACCCTTTTCCGAACCGGCCCTCAATGGGGAACGACATCGAATCATTCACCCCGAAATCCAAAAGCCCAAATCGCACTCCTTTCCCCCTGCCATCCTCCTACCCTGACCCCCTCTACTCTTCTACTCATCTCCCCAACTATGACTGCCAAATCCATCTCTGTGCCTGAAACTCCAGGTCCTGTTCCGGAAACTCAAAGCCGTAAGGCAGACCATATTCGCGTTTGTTTAGAGCAAGATGTTCAATGCCGGTCAGTGACTACGGGGTTAGAGCGCTATCGTTTTTCCCATTGCTGCTTACCAGAGTTGGATTGGGAAGACCTGGATCTGACAACGACGTTTCTGGGTAAACCTTTACAGGCTCCTCTTTTGATTTCGTCGATGACAGGTGGCACAGAACAGGCGCACATCATCAATCGTCGGCTGGCAATCGTCGCGCAGCAGTATGGGTTGGCTATGGGGGTCGGGTCGCAGCGGGTCGCCGTCGAAATGCCAGAAGTGGCCCCAACCTTTGCGATTCGCCGCTATGCTCCAGACTGTTTGCTGTTTGCCAATTTAGGGGCCGTGCAGCTGAATTATGGTTACGGGGTCAAGGAATGTCAGCAGGCTATTGATGTATTGGAAGCGGATGCTTTGATCCTGCACTTGAATGCGCTGCAAGAAAGTGTCCAAACCCGAGGCGATCGCAACTTTAAGGGGCTCCTGAGCAAGATCGAAACTCTCTGCCAACGCTTATCGGTCCCTGTCATTGCCAAAGAAGTGGGGAATGGTATTTCGGCGGCGATGGCACAGCGATTATTGGCTGCTGGGGTCACCGCCATTGATGTCGCCGGGGCAGGAGGGACCTCTTGGGCGAAAGTGGAAGGCGGACGAGCAACTGATGTGCGTCAGCGGCGGCTGGGACAAACCTTTGCCGATTGGGGACTCCCGACTGCCGATTGCATTACTCAAGTGCGGGCGATCGCACCGGCAGCCCCTCTGATTGCATCCGGTGGCATCCGGAACGGTTTAGAGGTGGCTAAAGCCCTAGCGCTGGGGGCCGATTTAGTTGGGCTGGCCCATCCTTTTTTGGTCGCCGCCAATCATTCTGAAGAAAGTTTAGCGGCGCTAGTAGACTGTTTGACCGAAGAACTCAAAACCGTTTTACTGTGTACCGGCACGGCCTCGATTGCCACACTCAAAGACGGTGACTATCTCGAAGCAGCCAATTCTTAGGGAATTGCTGAGCAAGAAATTCCTCGCCAAGATTGACGGTGTCGATTGGGTTCAACGACGTAAAAACCCACAACATAGTAGTTTTGGTGTTCGATCGCATCCCTTAGAAGCTGTTGACGCAATCAACATGAGGCGACATCGACATTGAAGGGGCCTAGACTCTCCGATCCCCGGATGTCCCCCAAATCTGAGACTGCTAGCGAAATCAACTTTTAGAAATATGGCGGTGGCATTGAGACTTGTGCGGTCCCCAGCCCTTCATTCTGGGTAATGTTGATTCATCTACCAGAGCAAACTCTGGTGCATCACATGATGTTTTAGAGACAGTTGTCGCCAACCCATTTCACTGAGCTTCCCCGGTTAGCCCACAATTGATGCGTGGTTGGGGCATCGGCTCGCAACCGAATCTGAGGTCAACATTAGCTGCGATTGCTGGTCAAATTGCCCGTAAGCTCATTGCGGGTCATCAAGAAATTCCACTCAAGCAAAATCGAAGCCATTGGCGGATTGGAGAATTCCCTGGCCTCAAGAATCAATCCTACCCATTCTGAAGAAAATCAGTCTCTCCCAGAATGGGTAGACGCAAGAGAACCTACCCCCTTTTCACCGGATAGCGAAATCAATTCTGGGGAGGCTAGCGCCCAGGCTCCCCAAAATTCAGGGGATTAAGGGGGCGTTCAGGCTACTTGCTGGGTTGCCGAATACCGCGCCAGTGGTATCAAACCTGGGGCCTGTTGAAGGCGTTCTCATCTGTGCCCTAAAACTCATCATCGCTATAGTTACCGGACATCGGCGCTTCACTGTCACGCCGTGATCCCAACAGTTCTAAACGATCGACGCGAATAACCGGTGAGGTGCGAGTCGCTCCTGTAGCGCGATCGGTCCATTGATCAAGCTTCAGTGCGCCGCTCACCCC
>JBCBTQ010000131.1:0-16007 GCA_039818605.1 Cyanobacteria bacterium J06639_14
CATTGACCGCGGTGTGCAAGCTGATAATGAGCCTTGGTTAAACCGATCTCGACCTCACTTTGGTCCACCCTCACGGCACCCCTTCGCCCCCTTGATCTCACTATTGAGGGGGTTTTGTTTAAGCTGGGTGACGAATACTTTGTAAATTAAATTTATCCTCACGATCCAGCCGTGGCAGCTTGATCCCCCACTGTGCCGCCACCCCTACGCCCTCCGGGCAGGCTACGCCACAAAAAAAGAGGCTATGCACAACCTGGATGGGAATGCCCTCTTTGTGCAAGTGCTGTCCATTCGGCACAAGTTGCTGAATCTCAAGACAGCCCCACGTTTCTCGTCCTCCCCTTACCAAGGGGAGGTGCCGTAGGTGGAGGGGTGCCAGCCACTACGCTCGCGATCGCACCCCCGATAGTCCCCCTTGCCAAGGCAGGAGCAATCGACCGGGTGTCATGAGAGGGTTGACGTGATTTTGCCCTAGCGGAAGACTTACAGACCCTACATCCCCTGCAGAGCAAAGCGTTGCTGGAGTTTTGCCTAATGGACCGGCTCAGGAGGGGGGGGATCAATCCTCTATCACTAAATGGGAGAAAAATTGATTTACGCTGTAATAAGCGAAAGCGACTTCAGCAAGGTTCGGTGAAGACCTTTAAAATAAGCAGCATTACTATTCATTGCTCGATAGGTCCGTGTACCACTATGCCCACTTTGCAAGATATCGCTACTTACGCTGAAGACAGTGCTAAGCAACAGGGAATTCAGAAATACGATCTCTATGGCTCTTCAGTCGATGAAACGAGCGTTCAGGTTGACAAAGGAGAACCCAAGCAGGTCAAGGCCTCACAGCGTTCTAGTGTGATCGTGCGGGTGTGGAATGACCATGGGCGATTAGGGGTGACAACCACTACAGACGTTGATCCCAATGGCATCCAACTGGCGCTACAGACGGCTGCTGAAGCCAGTGCTTTTGGCGCAACCGAACATATTCCTGACTTTAGCCCGGAAGCCACTGCTGACACTGCTTCAGTGGTGTACGAAACGGCTCCAGCGGCTCCAGTCCAGACTTTGATTGAAACGTTGGTCGATGCTGAAAAAGCTCTGTTGGAGGCTCATCCCGCGATCGCCTCAGTACCCTACAACGGTTTGGCCCAAAGAGCCCTGGATCGCTTTTACGTCAACAGTGCTGGAGCACTGCGGCGGGAAGACCGCACCTATGCATCGTTGTATCTTTACAGCAAAACTGAACAAGAAGGGCGCAAGCCACGCTCAGCAGGGGCTGTACGGATACATCGAGGACTCACGGATCTCGATGTGCAAGCTTGTATTCAAGAAGCAACCGAGAAGACCATTAGCCATCTGGATTACCAGAAAATTGATTCTGGGAAGTATCCCATCGTCTTCTCTGCTGAAGCATTTCTCGATTTATTAGGGGCATTCTCGAATTTATTCAACGCTCAGAGTATTTTAGACAATCGTAGTTTATCCACAATCGACTCTCTGGGGACGCAAGTAGCTTCGCCCTTGCTGACTGTCTACGACGATGCCCTGCATGCTGAGAATATTGGGGTGGAAACCTTTGATGGGGAAGGCACGCCCACGCGACGCCTACCCATCATTACCGAAGGTATCCTGAGCAACTTCTTGCACAGTGCCGGTACCGCCAAGCGCATGCATACTCAACCAACAGGCCACGCCAGCATTGGTGCGAAAGTCAGCGTGGGCTCTAACTTTTACCACGTAATGCCAGGGCAACCATCCCGCGAATCGCTCAGCCTTGCAACTGCTGAAAATGTCATTTTTGTTGACGATTTGCAAGCACTCCATGCAGGGGTCAATGCACTGCAGGGATCTTTCTCACTACCTTTTGATGGCTGGTTAGTGAACCAGGGGGAAAAGGTTAGTATTGAGTCAGCAACTATCGCCGGTGATGTTCGCGAGCTTCTGAAATCGATTGTCCATGTCGAAGCTGAACCCGAGATTACCCCAGGTGGCATTTGTCCACGCATTTGGGTGGAGAGCTTATCGATTACAGGCGAAGCCTAGGGGTTTCATATGTATAAGTCCCAGGGTTTTAGTCGGAGCAGCATGGGCTGCTTCGTTACGAACGGGGCCCTGGGATGAAGTAAGCCTTAGAACCTATACTTTATTGAGTCAAAATACCTTAACGAAACCGCTTCTTACGACGTGCAACAGCTTTACGCTTGCGCTTTTCCTGGGGAGTTTCGAAGTGCCGCCGCCGCTTGACTTCAGAAAAGATCCCTGCCTTTGAAACTTGACGCTTGAAGCGACGAAGTGCGGATTCGATACCTTCGTTTTCACCTACAACGACCTGAGTCATACCGTACTTTGAGAATCAACAACAGAAATAAGCAAGAGTCCCCAAGCAACACAAAATGAACAAACTGCTAGAACAGTTTGCTAAAACTTGAGGCTTATATAATACCAGACACTAAAAAACAAAGGCGTTTCCGCCTTCATTATTAGATACAGTAACATAGATTGCTTACAGCATCCACTCCAGGAGGATACTTACCCGGCTTTCCCGATCGCCAAAAGCATTTTGGGTTTGGATATCAGTAGCCAGTCGGAATTCTGATGTCAGGGCATAGCCGGCAGAGAAGGTTGTGATCCCCACTTCATCCTCTGTCCCTGGAGCAACCCAGGTTTGAGTCAGGGATAAGTCGGCACCGCCTCCACGTGAGGGAATCAGGATAATCCGAAAGCCTACATTTAGGCCCGAGCTGTCAAAGTCAGGGGTCGCGATCGTCCGATAACCCAAAACAGGTGCGACGTTACCGTACCAGCCTAAAGGCAGCAAATAATACTGAGCATCAATGCCAAAGAGTGAGCGATCGCCGCGAAAGTTAGCTGCGTACTCGGCGCTAACCGTGAGGGGTGTTTGGCCGATAAAGGCGTCCTGAATACCCAGATGGATACCACCAGTTTGATCCGTAGAGGGAAACTGGGCATAACCCACCCTTAATTGGGTACGGAAAGCCGGATCGTATTTGACATCGGCTGCAATATCTGGAATTTCTTCCAGCCACCGTTGTAAAACAGGGCTGTCTTCAATGATTTGAGGATCCAGATCAAGATCGGTATCTGTCGATGGCGTTTCTGTTTGTGCTTGGAGCGTTGGCAGTACTGGCCGAGGTTGCGGGAGGAGGTTGTCTGTTGCCGTGTTCTGGGGTGTTCTGGGGTTCTCAGACGCTACTAAGTCCTCAGGTGCGACTAAGTTCTCGGGTGCGACTAAGTTCTCGGGTAATGATGTCGGTTGTGGATCGATGTCGGTTTGAGGCGGCATCGAAGTGGTTGATTTAGGACTGGAGAGCTGTGGGCGATCGCATCCTAAACCTGAAAATGTAGTTGCCGCAGGCTTTAGACGTAGAGTCGAACAGTGCTTGCTCCGACTATCTAGACGAGTCACCGCTTGGGCGGGAGCCAAATTGCCTAAACCAATCAATAGCCCGAAACAGTAGGCTTGTGTCACTGTGGCTAACCATAAGGAAGTGTTTTGCTTGCTGCCGATCCGCCAACACAACTGCTTAGCCCTGCACCTGTTGACAATTGCCCTGTGAGTTTTTACCAAGACTGCTTTGCTCCTTTTAACCCACTGGCTTTTTCTAACTAATGCCAACCCTGTCCGCAGGCATCATACCTGCTAGAAATTTATACAGTAAAAAACCCCAGTTTACGGCTGGGGTTTTTTATTTCAATCAACAACAGAGAGAGCAAATATCCTAACGAACAACTGTCCGCATCTTGGTGGCGTCAATCGGCTTCATGAAATACAGCCTTGCCATTTGCCAGCCAATGTTAGCGATGTGGGGTAATTGCTTCAGGAGCTTAACCAGCTTAGGTTGATTCGTTTTCCCGATTTCAACCACCTGGGTGTTAGCCGCAACACTGGTATCCAGTGCCTTGAAGAATTCGGGATGATCCACATTCAAGATGACTGGGAAAACTCGAGCCGAGGTTTCGTTGGTCTTCTGAATCACCTCAATATCGTAGGTACGCGCATCCAAACCAATAGAGGCATAGAAGTCTTTCCGCTGCAGGTCGTTGAGATACATCGTCGCAAACACTGACAGCAGGAAGAAACGGCACCATAGACGTGCTCTCCAATCATTCAAGAACTGAGGCTGAGACTTCATCAGCGCCGAGAAGAAATCACCGTGACGATTTTCGTCCTGGCACCAGTTCTCGAAGAATCGGAAGATAGGGTAGATGCGATTTTCTGGATGCGACTCAAGGTGGCGATAGATCGTGATGTAACGCCAGTAGCCGATTTTTTCCGACAGATAGGTCGCATAGAAGATGAATTTCGGCTTGAAGAAGGTGTAATCCTTACTCTTCGTCAAAAAGCCCAGATCTAACTGCAAGTTGAAGTCCGACATGGCTTTGTTCAAAAAGCCAGCATGACGAGCCTCATCCCGTGACATTAAGTTAAAACACTCGGCAACCAAAGGACTCGTGTCTTTGATGCGACGTCCCAGCTCTTTGTAAAGTAGAAAGCCAGAAAACTCAGCGGTACAAGAGCGCTCTAAGAATTCGATAAACAGCTTCCGGGTTTCACCATCAATGTGTTCCCAGGACTGCTCGAACTCGGCATCGCGAACGAAGTGATGCCGATTGTAATCAGCGCGGAATTCTTCCAGGATGGCTTGAAGTTCATCTTCGTTGACTGAGATGTCCATCTTGGCCATCTCATCGAAGTCAGTCGTGTAAAAGCGAGGGGTCAGAATCGTGTCCTTAGCAGGTACCTTAACCCCAGGGCGGATTTCTTCTAGTTCAGGCTTTTTCAGGGAATCTACCATGAGTCCTCTAGTGCAAGCTTGAGCTGCCAAAAACAGCAACTATAGTGGAAACGATGCCAACCTTAAAAAGGTTTTATAGATTTCCCATAAGTACTCTTAGGTAAGCACGATAGGGAATGCTGGCAACTGTGTCGTCATTGTTGCATAGTGCGTCCATAGTCAGGCAACAGGTACCCCCTCAAGCTTTAAGAATCGCAACATATCGACATTATTGAAAGGTTTGCCGCAATGATTTGAGACTACCGCCAACCAGAAAGTGACGTGAGCGCAGTTATGGTTGCTCTCTGAAAAGATGCGATGAATTTGTAACGATGGTCCCTGGTGTAGAAGGCCAGAAAAATTATCTATTCCTGCTCTAAAGCCATGCGGGTTATGGAACTCACTTCATCCCCGACCTGAGCCGATGCTTCGATTTGATAATGTGTGTCTCCGGTCAATACCACTGGAGCTGGAACCTGGACACTAAATTCACCATTGAGATCCGCCGTTACAGTGGTGTCTACCAGGTTGCTCGATCCCAGGCTGACAAAACCGCCCGCGACTGCGGTGGTGCTATCGACCGTGATTTCAACGGTGGCGTTGGGCTGCGTCCGGCCGACCAGTGTAAATCCGCTGGTATCAATTTCGTCGCCATCGCTATGACTCGTGAACTGGGGTTGGAGTGGCACGGTAGCCGTCGGCTCTGTATCCGTTTCCTGAGTGACCGCATCGGATGTATCACTAACCTCAACATCAGTGACTTCAGTCGTGGCTGTGCTGGCTGTGATGATCACGGGCTGAGTTGCTGCGGCAAAGATTTTCTGATCACCACGTTGCAGTTGCCCAACCGCGATCGTTTCAGCACTCACATTACTAGATGTCAGGCCATAGCTTGCCACATAGACGCCTGCGGAGACTTCTTCTGCCTGGACCTCACGGACGACGCTGCCATCTTCAATTAATAGAACAGAGGCTTGTACGCCGGGTGTCCCATTGATGGTCGTGAGCAAAGTTGCATCCTGTGCCAGGGGTTCGGTGGCATTGTGCGTTACCGTCTCAATTGCCAAGGCGGGCTGTGGAGTCTCAACGGTAAAACTCCAACTGGCAACTCGTCGTTGTCCTTGGAGGTTGCTGTATTCAACTTGTATCTGATGCTGCCCTGGACTTAGCGGTTGGGTCGGCTGATAACTGAAGAAGTTGCGCGTAATCGAGCTCAGGTCAGTAACGTCTTGACCGTTCACATAAACTTGCACAGAGTCAACATCGACATCGCCACTGGCTGTATCAAAGACGCCGGAAATGAGGGCGTCAGCAGACACCTCTTGGCCATTGACACCGGGCGTCACATCCACAACGCGCTGAGCCTGTACAGGACGTAGGACAAGACCTGAGAGCCCTAACACGCTGACCATACCGAGAAGCGTTAGAGAGTGTTTCATAGTGATTGTTGGGTTGCAATAGTTGCTGGATTGAAAGGATGCATGGATTGAACAATCTCTGGAGACACACACGGCGAAGTTGCTGCAGAACATATTCTGTCGCTGCGGGTATATTATGCATCAAAATAATTGAAGGAGACAGCGCGAACCTGTTTCCTCAGCCAATGGTGGAGAATGTCGACTAAGGTCGCTGTTATATAAGGTGTAGCCTTACCTTTGATAGCGGCTCAGTCAAGGATGTAACTGACGCATCAACGAATGTTTAATGTTTCTAAGGGATATTGGGTCGCTGAGTTAGCTGACCATTCCCACATAGAACCCGCATAGTTTTTAACGGAAAAACCCTGGGATACTAATACAGAGGCGAGCCAGCCGGAGCGGATGCCACCCGTGCAATACACGACAACTTCGGTTGCTGCTGTAATGCCGATATCTTGTAACTTGGCGTTGAGGGCCTGAGGTGTTAGCAGGTGACCATCGGCATCTAATAAATCCTTGAAATAGAGATTAATAGAGCCGGGAATATGACCGCCTCGTTGTTCACCGTAGGGTGTTTTACCGCTAAACTCGCGGGGTTCACGGGTATCAATAACAACGAAATTTGGCGACCCCAGTTGTTTTTTGAGGGTGTCTCGTTGAATGTCCCAAGTCGAGTTGCGCCTGACAATAAAGTTACCTGGCTGCGGTGATTTGGGCGTACCTGTCTGTAAAGGCACTCCGGCTTTTACCAGGGCTTGGAATCCCCCATCAACGAGGACTACCTGCTGATGTCCCAAGGTCCGCAGCATCCATACAATGCGTCCATCTTCCCCCCACCCACCGGGAGGATTGCTAAAGACCACAACCGGAGTATGATGCGAGACACCCAGTGCCTGCAACCGCTGCGTCAGGACGGTGTCATCATCCAAGAGTCGACCACGAGTGGCGGTATCTTGAGGCGAAAAGTTTTTCCAGTTAATGGCTACCGATCCCTGCAGACGCTTACGTATCAATCCCTGGCCCCGAGCATCGAGTAAAGTGGCTCCGGCCTCAATAAGCTGTGCTGCTTCCGTTGCACTGACCACCCAACGCTGTTCTAAAGCGTTGGGGGCCAGGATAGGAGTCTTTGAAGGGTGTGAGTTGGCTTTGATCGTTTTCAGGGAAGGACTGCTGGATGGGGAAAACGGTTTGTCTTTAGACTGATTGTCTGGGTACTGGGCTGCAGGCGGCATCGTGCTCCATCCACTACATGCCATGAGCGGCAGGCAAAGCATGGACGTGAATAGACGTTTGAGCGGGGGACAAACAAGCGTTGGCATAGGGGATGGCGTGAAATAAAGTACCCGTACAAGACAGTGGAAGGAGGGTGGAGAGGTTATTGGATCGCGGCTCTTTTGGGGGCTATCGCATCCAATAAGTCTTGAGAGCGATGCTTGATGAAAAGAGATGCTTGATGAAAGCCTCGGTTGAGCTGATGAAAAACATCTGCCTAAGAGCAAGTGTTTTCCCTACCCAGAGCCAGTCGTACCATGGCTAAATGAGAGCAACCTGAGGTGAGGACGATCGCAGACTGAAACTTCAGAGCGCACAATCACATAAGCACGATCGCATGACCCCTGTTGCGGTTGGGTGGCAATGAAGATGCAATCTTGAATGATGCAATTGGAACATCGGTGTATTGCAAAAACTGCATTAGTCAGGACTAATTCGTAAGCAATGTTACAGTTCTTGAATCAGTGACTTGTGATGCTTGAGCAGTAGCAAATTGCTGGTTTTATGAAGTCTTTCTCGTTCCTGATTGCACCTGCCATGCTGGGTTTGATTGCAGGCATTGCCCACGGCATTATTTCTCACCAAGCTGACCTACCCCTTGCTTTGACCGATCAGCTGCGATATTCCTTGTCTTTGGAAGAGTTTTAAGGCGATCGCGAAAAAGAAATGCCCCAATGAGAGCATCAAGTTTTGAGCCTCGAAGCTAGCCGACAGCCATATATTCCTGGCGAGAAATTTCCTCGATGGGCTAAAAACTGTTAAATTCGCTACAAACTATTAAATATCGTATTTCTTGATACAAAAAGCTGCGATTATGGCGCTGTATGGAATTTAGGACTCCTGCGCTATGGTACAGACTTCTTCCTCCTCTGCACTTTCCAGTGGCGATCGCCTCGTAGCCAGTTTAATGACAGCTCTGGCGATGTTTGTTGTCGGCTACACAGTCACCCGTGTGTGCTTTATTCAACCTCAGGCATCCAGTACGGACGCTGAAAATCTTGTGATTCCCCACGAGGGCGAACTCTGGCGCGCCTTTGCTGAATAATTGCAGCCTTAGCTTTGACCACATACCTTGCCCGTGGGGGGTTATGGCATTGCCATAACCCCCCACGGGCGTTTCAGTCCTGAGAAATCATGCCATCCTTAGGGCGATCGCTTTCTCCACTGTTGCCTGCTGCTCCATGCCTGCGATGAGACAGAACATCCCGCTCCGCTGTATGCCAAAAACAACCCATCCTGTACCTCCTGATACAGAGGTATCGCTCTCGGTATACTCAACTATTAAAAGACGCCACGCTTTTCTGGGGAATTGCAGATGGCCCCTACCGCTTCAGCCTTGCTAGATTCCGCTCGTCTTTTATTTGACCTCCAGAATGTCAGCAATGTGGTGCAAAGCATTTCCGGTTGCTTGGAAGCGCAGAAAATTGCCCAGCATGTGACGGATGCTCTGGTTGAACGGTTTGATTGTGTGTTTGCGCGGCTTTGGCTGACTGAGGCCGACCAGACGTCCCTACGCTTAGTCGCTTCCTCTGGTTTGCATACGCATATTGATGGTTCATTTGCTCGCGTGCCCATGGGCGCTTACAAAGTCGGCAAAATCGCTCAAAACCGGATTCCTTTCCTCAGCAATCACCTGGCAGACGAATCTTGGGTCAAGGATCGAGACTGGGCAATCGCAAATCACATTCAGGGATTTGCTGGCTATCCCTTGATTGCTAACAATCGCGTGATTGGGGTATTGGCAACGTTTGCCGACCAGCCGATGGCACCGGAATTCTTAGAAGTGCTGCAGGTGCTATGCATGACCACCACAATTGCGTTAGATGCTGCCATGCAAATCGAACAGATTCAAGCCGTCGCTTCATCGGCTGCCGTAACTAATAGCGTGGGTGGATTACCGCTATCTGATCAGTTGGCAGCCGTGATGCATCCAACGAGTTTGACCCTCATCGGCACTGAACAACCATTGCCTCCGACATTTAGTCATATGCTGCTGCAGGCTGCCACTCAGCTCAAGCAACAGTTCTGCAATTATTGCCGTCTCAGCTATCGGGATACATCGGTGGCACTCGAAGCCATTATGGCTATCCCCGAAACCGAAAATGGGCGTAAAGAGGGATGGGTACGATCGCACTTTGGTGACCTGCAAACGTTGACGACCTGGCTAGGTGGAGAACTCAAGCTACACTTCGTGCGCGATCGTAAAGCGGTCCAAATCTTGCTGGAAGTTCCTTACCCTGTGCCAGAAACTGAGAAGTCGGCTCAAGGACCGATCAAGCTTTCGGAACGGGAATGGGAAGTTATGACGCTTTTAGCTCAGGGGTTACGCGATCGTGATATCGCTCAAAAGCTCTACATCAGTGAAAGTACCGTGAAGTTTCATATCAATAACAGCCTGACAAAACTCAATGCGAAAAATCGTTATCAAGGCGTCTACCAGGCTGCTATCCAAGGCTGTATTTGAGCCCTAGCCAATCGCCTGCAGAAATTGCCTAGAAAATTGCAGCATACTTCATGGGGGTTTCATAAGAATGGCGTGAAAATTGGCACTCCCCCATTCCCATCCTCTGAAAAATAACTGTATAACCACTTATATAAGAGCCCCATATAGTCGTCTCACTTGGTGGTTTCTCGGAAATGACCCTACTCGATACTAGACCTGTCAATAGAGTTCAGTCTTCCAAGCGGCTGACTGACCATATTGGGCAAACATTTATCTTGGCGTGTCGAGAAGATACAACAGCCTTAGAGCAGGCTTTACAACGCTCTGGTGTCGAAAGTGAAGTCTTGCGTCAAACGTACCGCCCTGAGTATGCGGAATATTCTCGCAGCTTCCTCTGTTTGCTGAATCACCGCCGTGCTTGGGAAATGGCCAGCCGCGCGAGTAAGCCGACGCTCATCTTAGAAGCCGATTTTGTCCCGGTCATCAACTTTGGCCAACTTCCCGTTCCTTTTGATCCCGATCAAGCGAACAACTTGGGGATTGCTTGGCTCTATACGTGCGCACCTCAGGTCTATCGCATTGTGAAAGGTGGTTATGCGACGGGGTATTCAACCGCCATGGTGGCTTATGTGGTATCCCCACGTAGTGCTCGTTTCTTAATGCAAGTTGCCGATGGCATTGCCCAAGATCCTGGTCCTCGTCAGTATACGCCTTGGGATTCAGGCTTGGACTACAGTTTGCGGGATCACGGTTTTGTTAACTACGTCCCTTTCCGAAATTATGGTGAACATGGCGGATTGCCTAACCCCGAACATCGCAAAAATAACCTGAGCACAACCCATCGAGCGGATGTACTGTATGGCCCTCTGAGCTTTCAGCCATTCTACGCCCGTCCCAATGGTAGCGGTCAACCCCATCTGCACAAGTATCTGCGGGGACGCTGCTATGGTCGTATCAAGGGGTTGGGTCGACTCTTTTTGGGTAAGTATTTGCGTGTTCCGGTACTGAAGTCTGCGAAGCAGCCGCTTCCCCTTGCTTGGTTCGCGTTGCGACGGCAGTTGACGTTTTGGCTGTAGTGATGCACCGACCGGACTCAATGTAGGTATTATCAGCAGCGAAGTCTTTACGTCATTCCCTGAGATGCCCCCTGAGTATTTGACGGATACAAACAGGGCAGAACCGGCTGGGGCGCAAAGCTTTGCGCCCCAGCCGGTTTACGCTTAATACTCAATCCGGTTTGTCCACCCCCTAATCGAGAGACGCGACAGGCCGCGTTTCTACAGGTATCGATTTCCCATACTGGGGGTTAGCTATTCGAATTCGTACAACCTGTATATTCCTGAGCCCCAAATGCCCCTATGCTTCTGAGCCCGATGTGCTTTGGGTGACATAGGCTTGAATTGCATCGGCCGTGATTTGCGACATGGGGCGACCTTCGCGCTCCGATGCTTGTCTCAACAATTCATAGGTCTCGCCGTAGATACCAATCCGATGACGCTGATCCTTTTTACGGGGCTTGTAAGTAGCAGGGTCATAGCTATCCGAAAATTGGCGTAATAGATCGAAACCGACACGATCGCAAAAGTCACCAAAGCTTTCACTGGTTCGACGCTGATCGCGGAAACAGACGAACAGAGGTTCTAGACCCGTTTCTAGATCATCAACCTTGAGGCGCTCCACGAAAGGACGCGCCAGGCGAGTTTGGTTGGGAGCACCCCCCAGCCAGATTTGATAGCTTTCTGGAGCACTGCCGACGAAGCCCAATTCTGCCATGTAGGGACGGGCACAGCCATTGGGACAGCCAGTCATACGTACAACAAAGTGTTCGTCTTGCAGACCCAGCTTACTGAGTAGCGATCGCAGACGTCCTAAGATATCAGGAATCACCCGCTCTGATTCCGTAATCGCTAGCCCACAGGTCGGCAAGGCAGGGCAAGCCATCGCGTAGCGAACCAGGGGATCAATCGCAGCAGGCTCGATCACACCCTTTTCGGTCAGAATTGTTTGAATCGCAGCCTTATCTTCGGGCTTGATTTCGTAAAGAATGATGCTTTGGTTGGCTGTAATGCGCATCGGCACCTGAAAACGCTGCACAATCTCGTGCAATGCCGTCTTTAGTTTCAGACTGCCATTGTTATAGATCCGGCCATTATCGACATTGACCCCAACAAACCATTTCCCATCCCCCTGTTCATGCCACCCGAGGTAATCTTCAAACTTCCAATCAATTACGGATTGATAGGGTTGTAACGGTTTGCCGAAGTAGCTTTCCACTTGGCTGCGGAACTTGTCCACGCCCCAGTCATGCAGGAGATATTTCATCCGGGCATGGCGACGATTGAAGCGATCGCCATAGTCCCGTTGGGTCGATACAATCGCCTTCATCACGTCATAGACATCGGCTTTATCCACATAGCCAATTTCATCCGCTACCCGCGCAAAGGTTTCCTCTTTATTATGAGTGCGTCCCATGCCGCCCCCAGCTAGGATGTTGAATCCTTGGAGTTCGCCTGCGCTATCGGTAATGACGACAAGCGTGACATCTTGGGTGTATACATCGACGGAATTATCGCCGGGAACCGTCACAGCGATTTTGAATTTCCGAGGCATATAGTGAGTACCGTAGATCGGTTCCTCACCCTCATGAAAAATCGTGCCATTACCATTGCGCTGTCGGGCTGCGATAACATCAGGATGCTCTTCGACCGTGACGGCTTTTTCGCCATCCAACCAGATTTCGTAATAGGCGTCCGTTTGGGGACGCAATAAATCGGCAATATTGTCGGCGTACTCCCGCGCCAGCACATATTCCGGTTTGTGCTTGAACGGAGCGGGCGGTGCCATCACATTTCGGTTGAGATCGCCACAGGCTCCTAAAGTGGAACCCATGCTGCGAACAATGGCTGCGACGGTCGCCTTTAAATCTTTTTTGAGAATGCCATGGAGTTGGATCCCTTGGCGGGTGGTTGCTCGGAGGTTACCGTAACCGTAGCGATCGCTGAGATCATTCAGCGTCAGATACAGTTCTGGTGGAATAAACCCACCGGGATTCCGAGTTCGCAGCATCATGCGGTAATCCTTCTCTTGCCCTTTAACCCGGTTATCCCGGTTATCCTGCTGGTAAGAGCCATGAAATTTGAGAATCTGCACCGCATTATCGGAGAAGTGATTGGTATCCTCCTGCAGTTCGCTGGCCAGAGGTTCCCGCAAAAAGTTGCTGCTTTCCTTAATCCCTTCAAGCTTAGAAACTTTTTTCTCGGGGATTGTTGTGGAAGACAGATGGGAGCTATCGGAAGATAGGTTGGGACGTATCGGAGTCTGAACCATAAGACGCCTGCAATGGAAGAGCTAATGAACAATAAGTCAAAATCACCAAGCACAAGCGTGTGTAGCACACGATGATCGCTTGCCTAGAAGATTGTACGGTAAATCGGTCGGGATTTAGGTGAATAGAGATAATCTTAACACTGGATCCGTAACCGCGATCGAATGTCGCTGTTCACTTTGCTGTCAGGGTATTGCAGTTCCCCTTGTGTGTGACATGATCCTGATAATTCTGTGAGTCGTCAAGTTGAAATCATCGGCAAATTGTCGGTGATTTATGGGCGCAGCAACAGCTGTTGCTGCCGAGCGGTGATTGTAGACTTCGTTGTGAGTCTCAGTTGTTGGTGCAGTTGGCCTGGATGCCGTGAATGTGACGCCGAGCCTGTCTGCGCTGGCTCGCCCGCGAGTTAACTGTGGGCGAGCCAAGAAAACTCATTAAAATGGGTTGTATCCTTTGCCAAGCAATGAATATAGCGCCTTAGTCTACTTTTAGTAGACTTTCTCACGGAGCCCGCAATTCATCAGCGGGCAGGGGTAAACGAAGCCAAAATGGGGCTGTTGAACTCACGTTAGATGAGTTAGGAATTAGAGATATACAAACTTCAACGTCTGCCCCTCTGACTGCTAACAGGCTGCAAGAAGGACAGACGTCAAAGTTCTTATTCTGGAGAAACCGACGACTAAACGCTTAGTTTTCGTAATGCTTGATAGCGAAACGAGTCAACACAAAAGGTGCTTTGGAATCGATGTGTAATACCTTGGCCATACGTGTATCGACAGTCAAGCTTTGTTCTGGGTAAGACTCATCATCTTCGATTCTAGAAACCTTAGAAGTCTCCGCCATGGCTGTGCAATGGCCGTGTGCATTCAAGGTTGACACCGTAATCTCTTGGCTACCAACCAGCCAGAGGTGCATTTTGGGAATCGATTTTTCAACCTTCACTTTCAAGCTTCGATTGCGGCCCATGGGCATGATAATCATCGAGCCTGACTCATTCAGGAAACGGGGATTTGAAGGTCGGAGCGCGATCGCATCCTCAAATCGCAAACCTAAGGATGCAAACTGACTGGCCATTTTCTCAAAATTATCCAAGTAGGCGATTGGAAGCAACCGCCAATGCAATTTGGCTTTCGGCTGAGGTTGCACCATCGAAACTTGGAAAGATATGGATGGGGGCTTATCCTGTGTTTTTTGAGCAAGCATATGGTTATGTGAAAAATAGTCACCCTTGAGCCCTTTGTAACTTAGGGCACTGAGTAATACCGTAAAAACACTCAGACTCTTGTGTGTTTATTGACAGGCTATCAGTTGGGCTTCAATGACCGTGTATTGAAAGATACGCGAGCATTTTTATCCACGCAGATGGTTGTTCTGTCAAGTTACTTCATAAAACATTCATTCAGATCCGATTCAGTTTGTATACCCCTTACAAAGGGTTTTGCAGTTTTCCGGAGAGTTCTATGAAGATTTCTCAGTGACAGGGGGCTTGTCTAGTGCCTAATCGTTGCTGTGTGAGGTAAGCCAGAAGGTGTCGATTTTGCCGGTCATCAACTTCCTTCTTCGCCGCTGGAAGGGTAGGATCGTGAAGAATTCTCTTGCTTGAGAGGCTTGCCTTGCCATATGTTGCATTTGAGTCAGAGCGCCATTCGAGAATTGAAGCGCCTAGAAACGAAGGACCCTTATGGGAGTGGCGTTGTGCGCATTGCTGTCGCTCCAGGTGGTTGTGCTGGGCTCATCTACGATTTGCGATTTGGGCAGGCAACCCGAACGGATGATCAAGTCTTGAAAATTGATCAACTTAAGGTCGTGATTTCAGCTCAAGATTTAGCGCAGTGCGATGGTTTAGCGATCGACTACTCAGAAGATTTGATGGGGGGTAACTTTCGCTTTACAAACCCCATGGCTAAGCAAGTCTGTGGATGTGGATCGTCCTTTAACTTGGATCTGCAGCCAGTGCTTGAAAATTCGGAAGACTGTACCTCGTAGTACTCTGTAATCTAAATTTATTGCCGCATCTTAGCCGTCGTAACTTGATCCCTCGTTGTTACTGCCCCCTTGCCAAAGAGGCTTTGCACTACCTGGATTGGCATCCCCCCTGTGCTCAAGCTGTCCATTAGGCACAAGTGACTGAATCTTAATTACAGTCACGTTTCCTGTCCTCCTCTTACCAAGGGGAGGTGCCGTAGGCGGAGGTGCCAGCCGCTACGATCGCGATCGCCCCCCGATATACCCCCTTGCCAAGACCAGGTGTAATCAGAGGGTTGACGTGATTTTGCCCTAGCTGAAGACTCACAAACAGACCCTGCAACCCCTTCAACGCAAAGTTTTGCTGGAGTTCTGCCTAATGGATAGCTTTGCTCAAGGGAGGTTAAGGGGATGCAGTCTCTATCGCTAACGGTGGCAAGCTTAATTGCCGCTGTCCTAAGGGCGACGATCGCTGCGACGTTGGATCGTAAAAGATTCAAAAGAAGGGGGCGGTGGTGTGCCCACAGATCGGGATCGGGGCTTGGGCAAGTAATAACCCAACAGTAGGTTGAAACACCCGCCAGTCAGGAGCCCCATGGTGTTGAAATAGAGTCCTAGTAGCAATAAAGTGGTCGTGCTAAGAATGCCATAAAGCCAATGGTGATTCGGTAAAGCGCTGATCTGGAGCTTCAACAGAATGGATAAAATTATCCACAAAACGGAAGCCAAGATAGTTCCTGGCAGTAATGGTTGGGTGCGAGCTGAGAACTTGAGACTGGCACGATAAAACAACC
>JBCBTQ010000132.1:0-15944 GCA_039818605.1 Cyanobacteria bacterium J06639_14
AACTGATTTCTTTCGAACAAACAGCCTATGTTAAGAATCGTTTTATTGGAGAAAGTGGAAGACTTATTAGTGACATCTTAGAAGTAGCTGACATCTTAAACATTGAGGGATATCTAGTTACAATGGATATTGCAAAAGCAAGCGGCAGTATAATTGATAGTTGATAGGTGAACCTAGTCAGTGAGAAACGTCTGTCTTCTGCTCTCTTTTAACGTTTTAAAATATCTGTCTTAATATTTTTGATGCTATATCCTGATGGCTTTGTTTGAGTGGAAAATTAAGGTGTTCTTGAACATGCTTTGCAGGCGATTACGCTTTTTAAAAAGCGTACAAGATAAGAATTCTTGGGATCCTGGAAGGAACGCGTGGCAAAAAGAACTCACCTTGACGCATCGTTGCAGACTCGCGTATGTCTAAAAGATTGGGGTGGCAATAAGATTACTATCAATCAGCGCTATCCAGTTCAGGCAAGGAATTCCGGTGACGAAAGAACTTCGAAGCCAGGATTCAGGAGCCACAAGAACACTGGCTTCTGGCTATCTACCCAGTTGGAGTTTCCTGGTTTAAGCCGTACGCCTAAATAAGTTTCGATGATGCCTCACAAGTCTTCACGTTGGCGTTGACGCAGACGGTTATCTTGCCAAGCGCTACCAATCCCTTTGAAGATGCCTCTGCCAACAAGGCCAATGCCTCTGCCAACGACCTCTGTCAGAACAAAAACAACACCACTACCAGCAAAAGAAAGGGCCGATCGTAGCCGCGGAGCGATCGCATCGCGAGCTTCTAAAGCAAGTGTCATCATATATTGGGTGCCCGTTAATGCAGCAAGCTCGGTCTGGCGAGGCGCATAGATGGTATGTATCTGGATCCCCTGAGGGGTGAGCGCAAAGAGACGATAATGACTTTCGAAGATAGCTTTGGGTTCATGCACCAATGTATCCCAGCGGTAGCGCCAGGATAGATCATTCCGAAAACGAGTAATGTCCCGTGTGGAGAGGATACGGCGTTGATAGAGCGTACGTTTAAGGATCTCCACCTCAGAAAATCGATTCAATACAGGTTGCATGACCGCACAGGCTACCTGTATCAGTAAGTGCTCGAGCAAAAACTGACTCCGACGCAGGGCTTCCGGAGTGGTCGCTACATAGGCTGATCCATCGATATCTAAAGATGCTTGAAATAATAGGTGGTCTAGTAATGTCGAGACCTCAGGAATACGGCTAAGAATAGCGGCTTCGACAATCGCTCTATCTTGCTGCAACATAGCCACCATAGGCTGTTCTAGACCGTCAATGGGTGGGGTGTAGTACCGTCCAAAAAAGTCAAGAGTGACTGTTTTCCAAAGGTCAAGGACAAAGTCGGGGGCTCTAGTAGCCAGCTGCCCCGGCGGTATTTGTGCCTGCTGCAAATCATCTAATAGTGATTCAAAAGTACTCAAAGTTGTGTAAAGCAGTTCACGCGATTTATCTGAGCGCAGAATATCGATTTCGAGGGGAATGTCGCTGCGATTATCGAGAGGAAATTGCAGTTTGCGGAAAACGGCTTCACATACTCGCGTTCTGACATCGTCAATAACTACGGGTAAAGGGGACGCTGCATGAGCGATCGCACCGCCAGCAGGCGTTACGCGATTAGAGGTTAGTTGAGAATTCGCGATGTTGGTAACGCTAGAAGATCCCGAAGAAACAGAAACAGAGGGAGCTTCGGGAAGTGGTAGGACGCGCTGAATTAACCATCGGGCTGCTCGTAATTCGCGATATTTACCCGCCAACACTAGACGATACCAATACGGAAGTCGTTGGTTAGCCTGTTCCTCAATTCCTTGCATCGCGGCTTCAATCTGCCGTAACGAAGACATATGTAGGAAGGCGATTGGCCCTTCAGTGGGTTCCGGTAATGAAACATCTTGGGTCACGTCAGACAGATTATCTTGACGGGCGGCAACGTGTTGAATAAGACGGGCTAACTCGCGAACTGGAAGTCCCCGCTGGCCAAATCCGTCAGCTCCCATATGTTGGGCAGCAGCCCGTAAAATAGCTTCGTCTTGAGCACTCAGCACGAGTACTGGCAGTGTGGGAAACTGGCGTTTAATGGCAGCGCATAGCTCTAATCCTGGCAGTTTTTCAGGATCGCCTTGGCCTAATCCAAGATCTAAAATCACCATATCTACACTAGCTGAGGGAAGGGCTCCAGCATCAGCGGCAGTGTCTGCAGCCATGGTTTGCAATGTTGAAAGTTGCTGCAATGCGGCTTCTGTAGTTGAGGCTTCACCAACTACTTGAAATTCGGGACGCTGATCTAACCAGATACGTAACCCCAGCCGAAACACTGGATCTTCATCGATCAAAAATAGATTAAGGAGAGGCTCCGCCATAGTTGCTATTCATTTGACGCATCGTTTGATGTAGGTGGAGGAGGTTGACTGGTGGTTTCTTCTTCGCGCCAGGGCTGATCATCAGAATCCTGATAATCAGTTGTTGCTGACTCTGATTCTCGTGTAAACAAAATGTATTCCCGTTCAGCCTCCCAAAGCGCAATTGCCGTCTGAGCCTCGCTGTATAGAGCGCGACCTGGAGCAATTTGAGAAGCTAAGTTGATAGCTCGGGTCAAAGATCCTTCATAAGCTAACCCTTCGGCCTCTTTTAAGATGGGACGATCTTCCCGCAATTGGACCGTGTGTGTCCAGTCCTGGATCATGGATTGGGCTTGCTTGTAAAGGGCTCGTTCCTCATGAATACCTTGAGCGACTGCGATAGCCTCTCTGAGGTTGCCCTCATTGGCGAGGGTATTGGCTTCGTTCAGCAGCGGCTGATCTTGAATGACTTCAATCTGGTTTGTCCAGGAAGCAATGGCTGTTTGAGCTTCAATTCGCAAGGCTCGACCAAGCGCTACCTGACGGGCTTCTTCAATGGCTGATTGCAGCGCTTCAATCGTGCCCTTTTGTGCCAGTGCATTTGCTTCTAAGAGATAAGGGCGATCTTCAAGGCGTTCGATTTCATCTTCCCAATGAGCAATCAGGGTTTGAGCTTGCAGCCGACGTGGGCGCTCAGGCTCTACGGCCCAAGCCAGTTGCGTTGCATACTTAAACGCCCAGGGTTGTCGAAAACTCGCCACGACATGAGCGAATTGCAGCGTTCTTAAATCATCTAGCTGTGCCTGCCATGCTGTGAGCGATTGTTGTGCAGCCCCGTAAAAGGTACTGTCGGGGCCAATATGTTCTACCGCCCGAATCGCTTCCATTAGATGAAATAACTGCATGTAGCCAGGCCACTGTTGGTTTACTTTATCGGCCAATTGCTTAGCATGGCTGAACCGAATGAGGTCACGAGCTTCCGGGGCCAAATTAGGATCAGGGGGAACTTTTTGAACTGTGGCGATCGCACCTTCCACATCGCCCAACTCCCATCGTTGAAAGCTATACAGTAGGAGATTTTGGCTCCATCGATCAATATCCTCTTGGGCTTTTTTCCAGGCTTGGCTGGTTAGGTCAACCCGTTGGGCCATCACAAGGGCTTCCCCAATTTTTTCAGGATCCCCCGTATTGGCCAATGCTTGTGCTTCTTCAATCTGAGCCCAGGCCGTTTGTTCTCGCTGCATGGCCTTTTGCAAATCACCATGACGCTTACTAAGCCAGTAATCACTCGCGAGAAGTTTCAGTTGCTGAAGAGAATTATCTGCATCGCCCCAGTTACGAGAAGCGATCGCTTGTTGGATTGTCTTCTCGTAAGATGCGCCTTTTTTCCACTCCTGTTGCCAATCCCAAATAGCCGCTTGGGCAGTTTGGCGTAAGGGGGTATCGAGGGGAATCTCACTGGCCCATTCAACTGCAGTCGTCAAATCACCTTGATGCATTTTCTCGGTCGCTTTTTTCAGCAATCGCTGCGACGCTTCGAGCAGAACAGGTGAAGCTTCTGCCTGGAGTGGATTATTCTGAGGCCAGTTGGCTGTCAGCTGAATGGCTTGAGCTAAATTTCTTGCACTCCCTGATTGCATTTCGGTCTGAGCACAAATGAGACGATTGCTAGCGGAACTAAACGCTGTAATATCTTCACAGTCAGGTAAAGGGGGAATTCGGGTGAGCCAAGCCATGGCCCAAATTCCTAGAATTCCAGATCCCATCATTAAGCCACTCCAAAATAGTGGCCAAAACCATCCTAGCGGGACACGTACCCTAAAGCGAGGGCGTTTGACGAGTGCTGATGATTGAGGGGTGATGGAGGATCGTGCCATAGATTGAAGGAGAGAGACAACTTGCATCAGCCCAGCTTGCATCAGTATAGAACTGATGCACTGGATGGAGCGCATTAACCGATAACTTTCCTGGAAATTGGGAAGGTTTCAACGGCAACAGGGAGTCTTGGCTTGTCATATGACTACGACAGTTCAGCACGACACCGACAGTGAGCAGTCAAGTAATTCAGTGTGCAATCATGAAGTCCTCTCAACCTGAAAGCTGAGGTTGAGGGATAGCAAGGGAAACAACCAAGTCAAGTAGGGAAACAGCCGCAGAATCTCATTTACAGTAGTCAAGTTGCTGTCATTGTAGAGATATTTTCAGCGATGTCACTCTTTGCGGCACACTTCTCAACAGAATCAGATTATTTGGAGTAATGGTTAATGAGGATCTCTGTGGGGCAATCAGTTCTTTCGGTCGCGAAATTGATTAAACCAAAAAAAATTGTATGCCTGGCGGTTGGCTTCCTCCTGTTTCCCTATTCGGGAGGCGCTGAGGATTTAAATCACTTACAGCAATTGTTGATCTCGCGCGAATGCATTGGCTGTAATTTACAAGGAGCGGTTTTGCAGGGAGCAAGCCTATATGGGGCTGAACTGGCAAGGGCTAGTTTACAAGAAGCTGATCTCCGTGAAGCTGTTTTAGCTGCTAGCAATTTAAGATTGGCCAACTTAGCAAGAGCCGATCTTAGCGATGCTTCTTTAGCTCAAGCCAATTTGACTGAAGCGATTCTTGTAGGTAGTCGATTGTCAGGAGCCAGCCTTAACAAAGCGACTTTCACGCAAGCTAATTTGCAGGAGGCTGATCTCAGCGGTGCGACAGCAACTGAAGCCATCTTTCGTGAGGCGGATCTAACAGGAGCTAATTTAACCGAGATTTCTCTGATTCAGGCTAATGTTGGTCGTGCTACGCTAACCTCGGCCAATTTAACCGAAGCTGATTTATTCGCCACAGGTTTTGCGGGTACCGACTTCACGGATGCAAATCTCAGTGGAGCAGATTTTTCCAATGCCCGTATCATTCGAGCGACACTGGACGGAGCAGACCTGACTGAGACTGTTTTGATCAATGCTAAGCTCGATGGATCGACGTTTGAGGGGGCTATTTTCTGCCGAACAATTATGCCTGATCGAACGCAGAATGACCGTGATTGTCCAGAGTCGCTAAGATCACAATAGTTCCCGTCTTGATGATCATTCTTGCAGTTGCTAACGAAGATAACCTTCTATGAGATCTGATTTTTTGATTTGCAGATCTTACCCTTCTAAAAATGCGGGTCGTTGATACATGGATCTTCACGCTCTATTCAAAAACTGTGGCGATGCTGTGATTGTCGCTGATGATAACTATCAAATTATATTTTCGAATTCAAAGGCAAAACAGCTTTTTCAGGCAGACTATGCTGTTTTATTGACAGCGACAATTGATTCCGCCTGCCGTTTACTTCATGTTGACCCTAAAACTGAGACTAAAGCGATCGCATGCCCGCTCAGGCAAGCTGTAGATGGCGAGCAATGTTGTGATCGTGAATTCCAATTCCAGACTCCGACTTCTACGAGTGATATTTGGTTATCCATTACTAGTTTTCCAATAGAGATGACGGAACCATCTTGGCGTGGTGGACTCGTCATTATTCGTGATATCACAAAGCTCAAACATGTAGCCCATCAAAAACTACGAAATGCTCTCCGTGATGAATTAACAGACCTGGTCAGTCGTGCTGCCTTTATGGACCGTGTGGGGCATGCTCTAAAACGAATTCAGCATGAAGCTAATTTTCTGGTTGCTGTATTGTGTGTTGATATCAATCGATTGCGGTCTATTAATGATGCTTTGGGATATGAAGCGGGTGACCAGCTTTTAGTTCAATTTGCTACTCGCCTCACTCGCTGTTTTCGTTCGGAAGATATCGTTTCTCGCTTGGGTGGTGATGAGTTTACAATCTTATTAGAAGGGGTGAGTTCATCTTTAGAAGCGATGGATTTTGCTAGGAAAATCCATCGCATTATGGCACAACCGTTTTATCTTTCAGGAACTGAAATTCCAGTTGAAGTTAGTATTGGGATTGCTTTTGGAGGCATCGACTGTCAGCATCCAGAAGTGCTTCTGAAAAGAGCTAATTTGGCAATGTATGAAGCCAAGAGGGACTTTGGTGAGAGGTGCTGTATTTTTGAAAGTTCCATGCAGGGAGATACTCCAGGATCGCTGCACCTGGAAATGGCTTTAAGAAAAGCCATTACTAATCATGAATTTTTCTTAGAGTATCAGCCTATTTTTCAAGTCACGACCCGTCAGATTATTGGACTGGAATCTTTGGTGCGATGGCATCATCCTCAAGAAGGAAAATTGCCACCTTCACAGTTCATTCCCCTGGCTGAAAAAACGGGACTAATTGTTCCGTTGGGTTGGTGGATCTTGAAGGAATCCTGTCGGCAAATGAAGATTTGGCAGAATCAAATGCCTTATATGGATTCTTTTTTTGTCAGTGTCAATATGTCAAGCAAGCAGTTTTCTCAAGAAGATGTTGTTCAGAGAATTGCAGCTATTCTTGAGGAGGTTGGTCTCGACGCACGGAGCTTGAAGATTGAAATTACGGAAGGCGTTTTGATTGAGCACTCTTCTTCTATTATTGAAAAACTTCAGGCTATTCGTGATTTGGGTATTACGCTATCGATTGATGATTTTGGCACTGGCTACTCTTCCCTCAGCTATTTACACCGTTTTCCAGTAGATACGCTGAAAATCGATCGCTCTTTTATCGAAAATGCAGATGCTGATTATGAGAAACTAGAGATTCTACAATCGGTTGTCCGTTTGGCATGGAATCTGGGCTTAGAAGTTGTTGCTGAGGGAATTGAAACTGAACAGCACTATGCTCGGATTCGAGCTTTGCGGTGTGAATCAGGCCAAGGTTTTTTGTTTTCTAAGCCGCTTTCCGCTGTCGCGATTAGTGATTTAATTCAAGCGCAGCAGAACAATCACGAAGGCATTGTCTAACGACTTTTATCAGAGGCGATACGAATGTTCTGCGTGTGCTACATCCTAAAGAGTAAAGGGCCGCATCACTACCAAGAGTTGTCAAATGAGCTTATGCATTAACCCGGACTGTCCACAGCCTTCTGCACCTGGAAATGCACACAGTCCTATCTGCCAGTCTTGTGGTTCAGGGCTGTTGCTGCAAGAGCGGTATCGAGTCATGCGATTGCTGAGCAGTAAAACTGGCTTTGGTACTGTGTATGAAGCTTATGAGCAAGATGTCCCCAAAATCCTCAAGGTATTAAAGCGCGATCGTAGTGAAGACCCTAAAGTCATCGATCTTTTTCAGCAAGAGGCTAAGGTCCTCAGTCAGATACATCATCCAGGGGTTCCTTTCATTTCGGGGGACGGTTACTTTACGTATTTGCCGAAAAATAGTGCGACCCCTTTGCACTGCATTGTGATGGAAAAAATCGATGGCCCCAATTTGCAGCAGTGGATGCAGCAGCAGGGGAATCATCCGATTGGGGAATCGCAAGCCTTTCAATGGTTGACACAGCTCGTAGATATTTTGCGGCGAGTTCATCAGCACAACTATTTTCACCGCGATATCAAGCCTGACAACGTTATGCTGCGAGGCGATGGGCAGCTTGTGTTGGTGGATTTTGGCGCGGTGCGGGAAATGACCCAGACTTACCTGGCACAAATTGGGAGTCTGGGGATCACAACGGTGAGTTCGGCAGGCTATACACCACCCGAGCAAGAGCAGGGACAGGCTGTTCCACAATCTGACTTTTATGCCATGGGGCGAACAATTATTTATTTGCTCACAGGACGGTCGCCCAATGACACATCTCTATACGATCCAATGCTTAATACCTTTACTTGGCGTCCCCATGCGTCCCAAGTATCGGATGAATTTGCCAATTTGCTAGATAGTCTGATTGCTCCTCGTGTCGTCGATCGCCCCAAAACTGCATTGGAAATTCAGGAGCGGTTGCAACGACTTTCACGCCATCCCTGGATAGTTGACGCAAACACCCAAACGCTCTTGGCTGCCACATCTTTGCCGGAGAATCAGCCGCCTATATCCGACGCTCGTTCAGCGGCCTTAGCTAAATCCTCGAAATTTACTGGCTGGACATGGTTGATTATTGGTGGGGCTACGTTGGCCGCAGGGTGTCTCATGAGTCTAGGTGTTTGGAGCCGAAATCATCAGCGCAACCGTCTGCCTGCTTCCTCGAATACTACGATTAGCGCACCTGTATCCTCACCGCTACCGATAGAACTGTTACGGACGTTTTCTGAGCACACGAGTTCGGTCAATGCACTGCAGTTGCTGTCAGATAAGCAGCGATTTATCAGTGCGGGGGCGGACTCAACCGTCCGCCTCTGGCATCTCAGCACAGGTAAAATGTTGCAAGTTTACGAAGGCCACACCACGTTTGTGAATGCGATCGCCCTGAGCCCGGATGAAAAAACGCTATATAGTGGCAGCGCCGATGGCGCTATCTATCGATGGGATTTGACCACAGGTAGGAAACAGGGAGAATTCCCCAAGCATCCAGGTGCCGTCAATACGCTGGCACGCACCCCCGACGGCCGTCTTTTAGTGAGTGGCTTTGCCGATGGAGTCATTAAGCTCTGGAGTACAAAAAGCCAGGAAATTGTGCAAACCCTGGAAGGACATAATGGGGCTGTCAACACGTTAGTGGTTACTGACGATGGTCAACATGTCATCAGTGGCGGGACTGATCGCACCCTGAGGTTTTGGGATATCGCATCGGGGGAAATGATTCAGGTTTGGGAAGGTCACGATAGCTATATCAACGCGATCGCCGTTAGTCCTGATGGTCGCAGTGTGTTTAGTGCGAGTGCCGATCAAACCATCAAACGCTGGAATTTGGATACGGGCGAAGTCCTGGATACTTTGGGCGGACATTCTAGTTATATCAATGCCTTGACATTAAGCCGCGATGGCCAAACGGTCAGTAGTGGGAGCGCGGATCAAACCGTTCGGGTTTGGAATGTCACGACAGGTAAGCTACTGGCGGTTTATACAGGATTCAATATGCCGGTAGATCAGCTGATTGTCCTGTCTGATAAGCAATTTGTGACTGCTAGCAAGGAAAATTCAGCCATCAAGGTATGGTTGGCCAGTCCATGAGCCCTGCCTTTGCCCTATTGCGTTAGGGCACGAATAAATTGGCCTAATTCGGCAAAAATGCCAGATTTTTTGGGGCGGTTGATGGCGGCACTGGAATCACCCTCTTCAACATCCGTAGATGTATCTGCAAACAAACTAGCGATCGCTTCACTCGAAGGCTTGCGAGGAAACTCCCCCACCAGTTCATAATCATCGTTTTCTGTTTCGCCCCAGACCTGCCAAGGCCCCGGATAAATTCTGAGCAAAGTAGCGCCTTCTAAGGGTTGCAAGTAGTAACAAGATTCCAGGGTGCTGAGGAATCGTTCACGGAGTTGACGTCCCGCATAACCAATGCCAATTGTTGCAATGTCTTCTAACTTGGGATTCAGCATTACGACATATTGCCCCGTGGCCTCATTGCAAAAAGCCTCGACATCGTTTACTTCTACCGAAGAGGGTTCAACAATTAAGCAGGCTTCATCATCCGGCTCTAGGCGTCCCTTCGCTTCATTAATGCCACGAATGCTGAAGTCTGGATTTTGCCAATCACGCTTGGCTAAGGCTGCGGCTCCTGCATCCGGAAAGTAGACCTTAAATTTCAACCCCAGTTCTTCCAAGAGGGGATAGAACTGCTGTGCAATTGGCATGACCTTTAGTTCAGGAATATTGAGGTCAACCAAGATCCGCGGGACACCCGCTTGAATAGCAGCACGCGTTGCTTCTTTCGCTTGGTCAACGGCGATTTCGAGACTTGAGGGAACTCCGGTCATGACTATCAATTACAAGGGACGAGAGGAGCCTGGATACGGTCGAGGATTTGGTGCAAGACCATTGCCGTCCAATCAATGTCGGCCTCAGTGGTGTGACGACCTAGCGTCAGGCGAATGCCACACTTGGCGGCACGATCGCCATACCCCATGGCTTTCAAAGTTGGGCTGGGACTTAGCTTACCACTGTGACAGGCAGATCCCGCACTAATCCCAATACCCGCTAGGTTCAGTTGACGGACTAAGGTTTTACCGCTTACGGTTTCGCCATCGGCAGTCGTGAGACAAAAACTGGCATGGTTGGGTAAACGATGGCGGCGATCGCCGGTGACTTCTAATCCTGGAATATCGGCAAGCTGCTTGAATAAGCGATCGCGGAGCTGAATCAAACGTACGGTTTCCGAGGGCATTTCGACAGCGGCGGCAGCGGCAGCTACACCAAATCCGGCAATGCTTGGTAACGCTTGTGTTCCAGAACGGATGCCTGATTCTTGTCCGCCTCCACCCAGCAACGGCAGCAATTCTATGCCAGGACGAACATATAAAGCACCTGCTCCCTGAGGACCATAGAGTTTGTGGCTGGATAACGACAGCAGATCTACTGGTAGCGTCTGCAGATTCAGCGGTAATTTACCGGCAACCTGGACCGCATCCGTATGGAATAGAACATTGTGTGACCGGGCGATCGTTCCGAGTTCTTCAATCGGTTGGAGGGTGCCCACTTCGCTTTGGCCATAGATAACAGAAACCAAAATAGTGTCTTGGCGTATGGCCTGTTTGAGATCCTCTGGGTTAACCCGCCCCAGACTATCGACTGGGAGCCAAGTAATTGACCATCCCTGATTAGCAAGCCACCGAACCGGTTCAACAATGGCAGAGTGCTCCACATTGGAGACAATCATGTGACGCGGTGTGCGATAGTGTCGAGCTATTCCCAAGAGAGCTAGGTTGTCGGCCTCAGTCCCCCCCGATGTAAAGACAATGCTGTCTACAGGGGCACTCAAGAGGCCAGCGACTTGCTCCCGAGCTTGCTCCAACACCGTGGCGGCTCGGTTGCCCCACTGGTGCAGGCTAGATGGATTCCCCCAGTGCTCAGTCATGACCGCTTGCATCGCAGCAATGGCTTCTGAGCGGGGGGGAGTCGTGGCACTATAGTCCAGGTAAATCTGCATAATTCCGGTTAGGTGCCGGTTCAAGTTAGCGGTTCGATAATTTTGATCCTAACAGGGGGTGCGCTTATGGAGCAGGGGATAAAGCCCCACCCCGCAAGCCCCAACCCTTTGATGTACTCTTTTCGTCCCACGATTTCAGATTCCTATGCTAGGATTTCGCGCAAGCTACGATTGTTCAATGACAGTATTTTTTCGATCACTGAACTGATTCGGGAGTTCACCATGCCAAAGCTCGTCTTAAGTTCACTGCTAGGTTTGTCGGCTGCGCTGGGAGTCACAACCGTAGCCTGGGGACATTCTGTACAAACGGATTACTTTGTCGATCTATTTGCCGCCGAACTATCGCTCGACTTTACCGCAACCTATAGTTCTGGCGAGCCGATGCAAGCAGCGGATGTATTTGTCTATGCGCCAGGCGATCGCGAAACCCCCTGGCTTAAAAGTAAAACAGACGAGACAGGCAATTTCACATTTCTACCCGATGAGTCACTCCAGGGAGAGTGGCGTATTGAATTTGAAAAGGATGGTCACCAAGATATCCTCATGGTGCCTGTGGATGAAAATGGCATTGACTATATGAACATTGGTCAGGTGGAAACGTCTGATGTTCATTATGCCGAGCTGACTCCAGGTGCTATTGGGGTGCTATCGGTAGTGAGCCTGGGTGTATTGGGTCTAGCTGTTCGGCAAAAACTGTCGAAAGCCGGTTAGATAGCGTGGATTATAGCCAGGCAACGATTATGATTGCTTGTCGATAAAGGTTTTTAGGGTAGAACCAGCACTGGCGATACTGACGAAGGCGATCGCCCCTAAAATACGCGGGCTTGGTTTTTCGCCCAAAATCAACAGCCCCAGGCAGGATGCCATCGCGGGTTCTAAGCTCATCAGAACCCCAAAGACTTTAACCGATAGGTGGCGCAATGCTGCCATTTCTAGCGCATAGGGCAGTGCTGAGGACAAAATGCCCACAGCTAATCCTGGAACTAATACAGAGGGAGCAAATAAGTTCCCCCCTTCTACCGCAATCCCAAAGGGCAAGATGACTATCGTGCCGAAGATGGCTGCGATAGCCACGCCTTCACTGCCAGGGGCAACTTTACTAGCTTGCGCTGCCAGGATAATGTAGGCAGCCCAGCAGCCACCGGCCAAGAGTGCTAAGAGTGCCCCTAAAGGATGCAATGAAAAACCTCCGACGGGCGCTAGCAGGATGATGCCGGCTGCGGCCAAAGCCACCCAAAGTAGATCCCAGTTCCGGCGTGAGTAGATCAGGGCGACTCCTAGCGGTCCAACAAATTCAAGGGTGACCCCCACGCTGATAGGAATGTAAGCGATCGCATTGTAAAACAGGGCATTCATCACGCCCATGGAGAGGCCAAGCAGCCCAAACAGACGGTAATCTCGCCAAGCATAATGACGCCAGCGGGGACGCGCAAACAACACCATCACGAGGGCACCTAAACCTAGACGTAGACTCACCAAGCCCAACGGAGATACTTGGCCGAATAAACTTTTAGCGATCGCAGCTCCCGAGTGAATCGAGACCATCGATAACAGCAGCAGCACAATCGGTGCCTGCCAGCGGGTTTGAGTAGATGAAGATGACTGAGACACAAAATCCTCTGTGTAATAGCTGGAGTAATCAGGGATTCGCGCCTAAATAACATCTCGTTATTAACAACTGACCGATTGCAGGGGCGCACAGCGATACACTCAACAGCGAGCGATACACCCAATCGATACGCTATTTACACGCATGTCCCTAAAGGTACTTGTGACGATACCGCTAACAAGGGCTGACAACCTAACAGAGGAAATCATCCTATCTATCAAGGTTATCGATAGGTTTGGTTTTACTGTCTTTGTTCTCAGGGGCCGAGAATGCACTGTAAACTTATATGAAGTGATCTTTTTCACTGGCATCTTTCATTCTTTTACCCAGGTGTTTCTCCATGTCTGCTGCGACTGTTGCTGATTGCACCTGGCCCTGGCAAGGATTACCCATTCGCTATCAGGTGGCGGGCACGTCTGGGGTGCCAATATTGCTCATCCACGGCTTCGGCGCATCGAGTGATCATTGGCGCAAGAATATTCCTGCACTCGCTGCAACAAATCGGGTATATGCGATCGATCTTATTGGCTTCGGCAAGTCTGTAAAGCCATTCCCCGGCGATCCTGTAACCTACACCTTTGAGACCTGGGGCCAATTAGTGATTGACTTTTGCCAGGAAATTATTGGCGAACCCACGTTTCTGGTTGGTAACTCCATTGGCTGCGTGGTTGCCATGCAGGCTGCCGTACTCACACCGTCCCAAGTGCGCGGTATCGCTATGTTGGATTGTTCCCTGCGCCTATTACACGATCGCAAGCGATCCACTTTGCCCTGGTATCGCAGTGCGCCCACGCCCCTGTTTCAAGCGCTGCTAGGCATCCGCCCCATTGGTCACTTTTTCTTCGCGCGTTTGGCCCGCCCCAAGTTCATTGCCAATGTGCTGAAGCAAGCGTACGGTCGTCAAGAGGCTGTTACGGACGAGCTGGTTGACATTCTGTTGTCCCCGGCCCAAGACCCCGGTGCCCCTGATGTCTTTCTAGCCTTCGTCCGCTATTCTCAAGGTCCCCTTCCTGAAGACCTCCTTCCCCAGCTTCAATGTCCCGCTCTCTTCATCTGGGGGGCAGACGATCCCTGGGAACCCATTGACCTTGGCCGCGAACTTGCCAACTATCCCACTGTCGAAGACTTCATCGTTCTGGACGGTGTGGGTCATTGCCCCCAAGACGAAGCACCAGAATTAGTGAATCCGGTGTTGAGGGATTGGGTGGAAAAGCATAGTGCCTGAGGCATTAAGGCTTAGAAGGGGCGCAGACGCATATGGAGTGATGAAGTACAAGAGTTCTCAGTTTTGAATTCTGAGCTTTGAATTTTGAGCTTTGAATTAGTTAAGCACCTCTGGGAGCGAAAAATGACTGATTGGAGCCTTCGGTTGCCTGCCTGGATACCAAAAACTGACAGCAGGATACTGATCACAGGAAATCACCCCAGCACTCCCAACTGCGACCTTGAAATTTCATCCCTTCATCCATCCGCAAGGTTTTCCGAACTCCGAAGTCGGAACTCCGAATTCAAAATTCATCCCCCACTACGCTAGTCTTAAAGACCCGCCCATTATGCTTCTATGAACGCATCGGTTCCCACTTACACCCAAACTTTCCCAATTGTGGGCTATCCCCTCAGTATTGCGCCCATGATGGATCGAACCGATCGCCACTACCGTTACTTCATGCGGCAGATTACGCGGCGGACGTTACTGTATACAGAAATGGTGACGTCTCAGGCAATTTTACGCGGCGATCGCGATCGCTTGTTGGGGTTTTCCCTGGAGGAAAAACCACTGGTGCTACAGGTGGGCGGTGATGACCCCAAAGCGCTAGCAGCCTGTGCCCGTATTGCCGAGGACTATGGCTACGACGAAATTAATTTGAATGTGGGCTGTCCGAGCGATCGCGTCCAGAATGGCAACTTTGGGGCCTGTCTGATGGGGCAGCCAGAATTAGTGGCTGAGTGTGTTGCAGCCATGATGGGGGCAACACGCATACCCGTGAGTGTCAAACACCGCATTGGTATTGATGACCAGGACGACTACGAGCACATGGCAGCATTTGTGCGGACAGTAGCAGCGACAGGGTGCCGACGCTTTACAGTTCATGCGCGTAAAGCTTGGCTAAAAGGACTGAGTCCCAAAGAGAATCGCAACGTTCCTCCTTTGCGGTACGAGGATGTTTACCATCTCAAGCAAGAGCTGCCACACTTATGGATTGAGATTAACGGCGGGATTAAAACACTCTCCCAGGTTCAATCGCATCGCCAACAAGTGGATGCGGTTATGATCGGTCGTGCTGCATATGATGTCCCTTATCTGTTCGTCGAAGCAGATGGCCTATGCTTCTACGATTCTGCACCTCTATCAACCCGTACGCAGGTAGTTGAGGCGATGCTGCCTTACATTGATCACTGGACGCGTCAGGGGCTCAAGCTCAACAGCATTACGCGCCATATGCTGATGCTGTTTCATGGTCAGCCGGGTAGTCGGGTATGGAAGCGCGTGATTACGGAAAATTCCTGCCGACCAGGAGCTGGGATTGAGGTCGTGAAGGATGCATTGGTGGCAGTAGAGCGATCGCAGTTGCTTGCTATCAATTCCACGCTTTAAGGCATTTCTTCTTTAAACCTAATGACCAAAGCTTCCTCAAGCCACAGTCGGTTTCATTGCACAAAACCTTTCATTACGATGCACATCCTCATGACATTTTGCATCTACCTCCCTAGTGTTGACTACTTAGGGGATTTTCAATTTTCATTGCATTTCTTAACCTTTCTTTCTTTCCATCCTTGGCAAAACTGTCCACTTCAAGTGGGCTCTTAGTTTGACCTTTATGGTGCTTAGATTTGGAGCCTCTTTCACCCATTAAAGCAAGATTATCTTATTCAGGTGTGTGCATCCTCAATAATTAGACGGGCATCTTTAATACTAAGAGCGGCTTGCTTAAGTCACTGAAATCCTCCATTTACTAAGGTTCTAGGACTTAAGCATTGACAGAATCGCCAGGATATGGGGGGATAGAGCTGTGCCTCGATTTTTAACCCCTATCAGCGA
>JBCBTQ010000133.1:0-15884 GCA_039818605.1 Cyanobacteria bacterium J06639_14
CACGATGGCGTTCAACCTGAACGGTTTCAACTTCAACCAGTCTGTCATCGACTCACAGGGTCGTGTGATTGGTAGCTGGGCTGACGTGATCAACCGGGCCAACCTAGGTATGGAAGTGATGCATGAGCGCAATGCGCACAACTTCCCCCTCGACTTGGCTGCGGCTGAGGCACCTGAGCTGATTGGGTAGTCATTGCTGCTCAGCTAGTCTGAGTTAGTCCTGAAAGCGTCTCCCATGGGAGGCGCTTTTTTTATGATCTTAGGAAGTCATAGCGTGACAGGTTCCCTTTCGGTCATCAGCTTATAAAATCTGTTTGGTCATGCTGCGAGTCTACAAAGCTGACGTTTCATGATCCATGACTGACCAATGAAAAAAAATGATAAGTTGCAAGATAGTGTAATTTCAAGTGTATCCGTGCTGTCAATCTCTCAGGCAACGACAGCTACGTTTACTGATCTTTATTTTCAGCACACATTTTTATTCTTCATTCAGGTTGGTAGCAAAAGGGTATTGTGTCCGATAAACGGCGAACTGATCGGGCATGCCGAAGATGTGATGATATTTCCGCCTGGGTCTATGGTAACGATGGAAAACCGCCCCGTGCTTGGCGATGATTATCGGGCTACTGGCGTTTGCTTTCCACGTCATATGATAGAGGCGGTGTTCTCTAACAAAAAATCAAAGTCTGAATCAACTGGCATCCAAATCGTGCAAACTTCTACAGGTCAATCCTTACAAATATTAAATACTATTCAGGCCACGCTGGACGACACAGAAATACCAGAGCCTATAAGACAGCATCGACTGCTGGAACCCTTGATCTGGTTAAAATATAGTGGTGTTCATCTCTCACCTCATGAAGAAGAGAAACCACTTAGCAAGGTTAGAAGACTTATTGAAACAGATTTAAGCCACCCTTGGCGGTCCAGTGAAGTGGCCGATTATTTTGCCATCAGTGAGGCAACCATGAGGCGTTGGTTAACCAAATCCGGGCAAGGGTTTTCAAAAATACTGCAGAATACAAGACTTGAGCATGGGCTTAGCCTTTTACAGTCAACAGACATGCCAATTTCAGAAATTGCATTTGATTGTGGATTCAAAGCACCATCCCACTTTTCGGATTCGTTCAAGAAGCGATTTGGGATTAAGCCGAGTGAGATACGCAAGGTAGAAGATTGAGCATTTTTCGATAGTTTCTGCCTGATTAGTGAAAGTAGAGTAAAGCTGTCCTTGCTAAATTCAGAGTGTAGACAATACTCAACTTAAAGAGGACTACGACAATGCTTAGTAAGTTTATTGCTCTGGGCTTTTTGCTCACCACAATGATCGCATCTCCTGCATCTGCGCAGGAGTTTAACTTAACCAGTACAACCGTCTCCGAAGGTGAAATGTTGACAAACGCCCACGTTTTTGAGGGTTTTGGATGCGAAGGTGAAAACCAGTCACCACAATTGTCATGGACTGGCGCACCAGAAGAAACAAAAAGCTTTGCAATCAACGTGTATGATCCAGACGCACCAACCGGATCAGGCTGGTGGCACTGGAATGTCGTCAATATTCCAACCTCCACAAACTCTATTTCTCAGAATGCGAGTATCAATGGCGACCTACCTGGTGAGGCGATTGAGATTCGAAATGACTACGGTACTATTGGGTTTGGCGGCGCTTGTCCCCCTCCCGGTGAAGTCCATCGTTACATCTTTACGGTGTATGCGCTGAGTACGGAACGCTTGGAGCTGCCTGAAAATCCAAGCAATGCGCTTGTCGGTTTCATGATCCGTGAAAATATGCTCGACAGTGCAAGTATCACAGCGGTTTATCATCGATAATATTAACTAATAACAACAGTTTTACCCCCAATCTCTTGCTAGAGATTCAGAGGGGTAAATTCCCTTAATTGAAGTTGCTAGCTAACACTGCGTGGCAGCGGGCAAGCAAAGGACATCTGTGTAAATTTCAGATTAACTGTTGCCACTGCACTCTACCGTATCAAGCTGGGTCAGTCGAAACTGTGGATTCATCCTCCAAGAAGACACTACTGGCACCTATTTAAGTTCGTCGTTATTCTGCATAGGTTAACTGCGAACCGAGATGGTCATGTCGCTAGTTTAATTGTGTATACCAGTTTTCCTGCCTAACTTGCCATTTGGTAGATGAGCTGGTTAGTGTTGCCTCTACTTTCAAATATTTTCTTTTCAATTAACTGCTTGAGATCGCGCTGAAGAGTTCGGCGTGACGGTTCGAAGCATATAGACTCAAGAGTTTGGATGGTAAGGCTGCCATGGGTTAGCACATGTGCAATCGCAGCCTGCTGCCGAGAGTTCAAAGCATGCTGCTGAGTAAGGGCTTCTATCTGTGCTTGAATGGCTGTTTGTGAAGAGGACAAGTCACCATCGGATGAGTCAGCACAGATGCGATGGCGAAGCCACTCCTCTGGAGTATCGCCCACATAGGGTTCCAGGTAATTGATTAGAACATTTTGAATCTCTAATTGCAATTGATGGCGGCGCGTGTCACTGCTGCGCAAGGCAACTAACAATAGTGCTTGGTAAGTTCTTAAGAAAACCTCAGATAACAGCTCGCATTTTTCTAATGTGAGGGCCGAATTTCGCCCTTGCAGAAGCTTTGCCAGACCTTGAATCATATTTTGATCAAAGCTTTCGTTGAAATATAGAAAGATATTAGGGGTTAAGTAGTACTGAATGTAGACAATCCTTGGCCCGAGGTTTTCAAAATATTCAGCATAGGTTTCAACAATTCTTCGAATGACAACGGATAGGGGTAACTGAAAAGTTTCAGGGCTCATCAACTGAGGGACAGTCTTGTCCAAGTATTGCTTATGCCGTTTTTCAAGCATGTGAAAAATAGCAAGTTTGTTTGGAAAAAAGCGATACAGCGTGCCTACCGCTGTCTGGGCACGTTTAGCGATGTCGTGAGTTGTCGCAACATCGTAGCCTTTTTCCCAGAAGACCTCAGCCGCAGCTTGAAGAATTTGCTCAACCCTGAGCTGACTGCGCTGCTGCTGCGGCGGCTGAATGAAATCTGAATCACTATGAGGCACGTTAAATAAAAAATTCTCTTGACAGTTTCAAGTCTGATGGGGTTAGTATAGCAAAAGGTGAATAATCCGTCATTTTGATTGCCGCAGAGACACCGTTGACGCTGTCACAGGTGTTGCTGCGACAGGTATCACTACATTTCTAAATCTTTAGCAGGAGCCGTTTGCTGTGTCTATGCTCGAAGGTGCGCCGTAGTTATTGGCGCACAAGTCTATGCTGGCAATCAATCAGCCAATGAAAGTCCCGCAGTATGGCAAAGACTATGTCATTAAGCAATCAAAATAGCCTCGAAGAATAATATTGAAAATAGCGGAATCATACATCATGCTCAGTCTTAAGAAACCTGCTGTCCCACGGCCACCCGAACCAGCGGTGAACCCGCTATATTCGCCGCGAGGCGCCAAACTTGCAACGAGAATCTGGAGAAACAACACGGAACCACGTGCCGTTTGCCTTATGGTCCCAGGTGGGGGCTGGCATTCTGGCTACTTTGAGCCCCTTGCGTTGTTCTTGAACCAGAAAGGTTTTGCCTGCACAAGTTACGATCCGGTCTGCATGGGATACTCCGAGACTGAACCTGGTACTCCTGAAGGGTGTATGCACATCAACAAATTCGACGACTTTGTGGAGGACGTCTTTGCTGCCCTGGTTTGGACTAAGAAGCAGCTTCAATGCTTGGCGGACGTGCCCATCTTTCTCATCGGCGAATCGTTTGGTGGTCTCCAAGTACTAGCAGCTGGCCTCGCAGAAGATAGGGCAAAAGCGAATGGCATTAACTTGGCCGGGATCATTGCGACAGGTGCTGGGCTTAAGGTCAATCCAGCCATGTTGCCGCCCAAACCTGTCATCAAGGTCTTGGCCTTTCTGTCTCGCTACTTTCCTAGGCTGAAGATGCCCGCAACCGACTTTTCAGCCACCTTTGACGCAGCGTTCGGAGACAAGGAGTGGGCCAGGGTCGCCCGTCACGACCCAGGTGTCCAAGTGTCTCCTCGGCCAACAATGGGAGCGGCGACTGCGCTCGTGGCCAGTGGAGAGAAAATCGCGAGAAAAGCCGGGGAATTTGGACTACCGCTGCTGGCGATTCATGCCATCGAAGACTGCCGGACAATGTGTGAAGCCATGCAGAAGTTTGTTGATCAATCAGGTCCCCTGACGGAAGGCTTCTGGGTCGAGGACACGACAGGCCATCAACTGTTGCAGGACCGAGACGAGGTCACCAGCCGAGTAATGGAAAAAATGGCCAGCTGGTTGCTTGAGAGGACGTGAGCGATAGGTTCACTTGGAGCTTTGTTGCGATCGCATCTGACACTGTCCGTTAGCTCGCGTCTAGCTGTCCCCCCATAAACCTGGTGCAACGGACGGTATTAATTTCTTGATGTTGTAGCAAAGTTTACCTGTAGCCGCTGACCAGGAACGTTGCTTGGCTGTACCTAGTTTTAGAGTCTATGAGTCTGTGGCTGTCTCCTGGATTTCACGTTGTTGTAAGAGATCCCAGAAATCACTTTCACTTTGCTCTTTACCATTCTCTTTGGGGAGATAGTACAACATTGCCCGGCGAATCGATGCAGCAGCAATCCCAATGCCAATAAACTCAGGTATCGTGAGCGCTATTCGAGTGATGGCATTGACCTGTGCAACCTGTTGATTGAATGCAATCGTCCCGAAATCAGCCACAACAATCTGGAGATTGAGGAAAAAGTTTGCCACACCGGTTAATAGCGTGGCCATTAACACAATTTCTGTTCCCTTAACCAGTGCTCGATAGACCCTTGACTCCTTAAGCAACGCTTTTAATGATTTTTCCTGCTCCGGTGAATTTGGACTAAAGCCTTGCATTAGGAAATAATACATGATTGGTTTTCGAATCAGGATTGATCCCCAAAACACTATGATTGTAAAGATAGAACCCACACTGTCTTTGAATGCAAACTGAACACCATCAACAAACCAAAATGCCAATAGGCCACGTAAAATCGCAAAAGCGCCAACGTAGCTGGTAATAAAATTAAACCGTTTAGTCATAAATAATAAATCAATAAAAATCCAGGCTACGGGAATCAGTGCCGCGACAATATAGGTGGTTACTGTCCCCAATTGCTCATTCAGATTGTCCAAGATCAGAATGGGAATGACAGTTCCCATGATGATATCTAGAATCAGTTTCACTCTACGATTCATGGTTGAGTTGCTCTCTTAAGTCTGTTTGCAAATGGTAGGTTGTTTACGACTGATAGAATTTCGTGAGCCGCCCGCATACCACTTTCTAATGCACCGTGAACGGTGGCTGCACGGGTCGGATGGGTTGCTTCACCAGCAAAGAATAGAACTTGGTCGATCGGCTGAGCCAACTGCGATCGCAGTCCTGCACCATTCACTGGAACGTAGGAATACGCCATCTGCGCATAGGGATCTGCCTGCCAATCGACAAAAAGCGCATCAATTAACCGCTCTGCTAATGGCATCTCAAACATCTGTTCTAAATTCTGTAAGCCTGCGCGAATAGCCCCTTCTTGTCCAAGTGCCCCCAGCTGATCGGCTCCTGTCGCGCCTGTGTATGCGGTGAATACGGGGGCTTCGTTGTTGCGTTTCCAACCGGGTCGCCACCAGAGTTGAGTATCCAGGATAGTCAGGCAAGACTCCAATTTTTGAGACCAAAAGGGCTGATCAAATTTCAAAATCAATTTTGTAATGTGGCCTGCGCCGAGACCCTGAATGGCGTTGAGTTTGGCCTCAGGGAGTTGAGGTTCAAACGCCACCGCATTTGCTTGCAGTAGCGCAAGCGGCAGTGTGATCACGACTTGCTGCGCGGTGTAGGTCGTATCGGTTTCTGTTTGAATCTGTACCCCTGATGAATTCCAGCGAATTCGGGCAACCGGGGTCGCACACCGAATATTGAGTCCTGCCGCAAATCGCTCTAGTAAATGAGAGTAGCCATTTTGCAATCGAGAATAGCGATCGCCATCTCCCTCGTAAGTCAACTCCGCTAATCCATACACGCCCAACTGATCGAGAGTCGCCCCATAGCTACCGCTGAGAAAATGGTCTACGATGCGGCGAACCTCGGTTGACAGCTCGACTTGATGGAGAGAGAGGAACTGCGCCAGGCTCACATCAGGTTTTCCATCATCAATCCATTCGGCTATCCAGGTGTCAATGGGAGAACCATCCATCACGTTGAGGACTTCCATACCGGGGATGGTTGACCAACGCCTGAATGGGAGCAGCTTTTGGTTCACATACATGAACTGGTGCCGATACTGCTCAAATACAGGCAGTGTCGCCAGCCGATAGCGACGAACCCAGTCCCAAGTCACGATGTTTTCACCGTGGAGGTATTCCGCCCCGCATTCAACGGGATGGGGGGCAAAATCGTAATTTGTGTTGACTCTACCCCCGAGGCGATCGCGGGCTTCAAGCAGGAGTACGGAATGGTTAGCATCCTGTAGTGTCCGAGCCGCTGCCAACCCGGCTGCCCCCGCGCCAATCACGATGGTGTCGTAGTGGGTTTGATTGGGAGAAGCCTGAACGACTATGGGTTTTCGCGTCCTACGCAACAGCGGAATTATAAAAGGCAGGAACATCAATGAACGTCGAGTGATAGACCGCATGGGAAAAGCACCGCCAAAGAGGCGGTAAGATCTGAACAGTGTTCGCCTTTTCAAAAATACGAACACTGTTCAGGTTTTGTCAACCCAGCACTAAAATCGATGTCCCAACCGAATGCCTCCCGTTCACCAAAACTCAACAGGATGCGGCGGCAGCCTCAACAGGCGCGCAGCCAGGAGCGAGTCAAGCAAATTCTGGACGTTTCAGAGCAGCTATTTTTGGAAATCGGGTATGACGCGACAACAACTAGAGCGATCGCGGCCCGGGCGAAAGTTTCGGTCGGCTCGCTTTACCAATTCTTCCCCGACAAAGAAGCCATTCTTAAGGCACTATCCATTCGCTACATGCAGATGCAATATCAGAGATTTCTTGATCTGCATACTTCAGAAGCCGTCACGCTGCCGTTACGCAGTTATGTTAATCAGATGATTGACGTGTTTGACCAGTTTTATACAGACTATCCGGGTTCACGGGCTATTTTTGAACAACTATTGGACACAATTACCTGGTCTGCCATTGAAAAAATCGATGACTTTGATTATCAAGTGGTTGACGAATTAGCCAGGTTCTTCCATGCCCGAAAGCCAAGCCTATCAATCACAAAATGTGAGCGTATAGCGATGGTCATTACCAAAACCATTACTGAACTGTTATGGCTCTCTCTCAGCGGAGATCAGGGATTTCGTCAAGAACTTGTGGCCGAAACTAAGCTGCTTACGCTGAGTTATCTTCAACAATACTTGAGTGAGGATAACCTTGTTTAAGGGATTGTGAGTAAGCTTAGAAAGTTTATCCAGATGTGCAGCGTCAGGTAAGATTACGCCACTTACTTCACAAAACCCCGGCGTATGGCATTACTTAAGCCATCAACGACGGTGACCATGACTAAAACTACTATCAATAAGGCGGCAACCTCGCGGTATTTCAAAATCCGTAGGGCACTGATGATTTCTAACCCCAACCCCCCAGCCCCGACCGCACCCAATACCATTGAGGCCCGAAAGTTATATTCCCAGCGATAGCAAGTCACATCTGCCATTTGGGGAAAAACCTGGGGGAGCACACTATGGATGATCACCTGGGGTGGGGTGGCACCCACTGCGCGGGCGGCTTCTACCGGCGCTTGATCGCTCAGTTCAATGGATTCAGCAAAAAATTTACCCACCATGCCCACAGAATGAAGCCCTAAGGCCAATGTCCCTGGCAGTTTTCCAAAGCCCACAGCTGCTACCAAAATCATGCCTAAAATCAGTTCAGGAATGGCGCGGGTGACATTCAGGAGGGTCCGAGTCAGATGAAACAAGAGGGGATGGGGGGTTGTGTTTCTGGCGGCTAATAGCGACAAGGGTAGCGATAATCCCACTGCGATCGCGGTTCCCGCCACGCTCATCGCTAGGGTATCGATCATGGGGGAAATCCAGGCTGGGAAGCGACTGAAATCGGGTGGAAACATGTCACCAAGGAGGTTTGCGATCGCGGGAATGCCATCCACCATCCGTCCAACATTGAGGAGTTCGACGATCACAAAGCTTGTGAAAACAATGATCACTAGCAGGCAGACCCGACTCAACTGTCGAAACCACCCCCGCTGATATTGGTGAAGCAAGCTGTCAAAGGATTCGTGGGTGACTGACATGGTTGAATTTCCAAAGTCTAGAATTTTCAAAGTTCGAGAGAATGGAATTTATAGCGCTAGCCAGATTGCTGAATGCATTGAGTATCGCTGGAATGCCCAATACACAAGCAATCTGGTTCGCCGTAGCGCATAAAGTTTTATGGCGAAGGCTATACAACCTTTTGCGCTACTGAACAAACTCACCGAGGTCGAGCCCCAGGATTTCACCGGCATTGCGAATCCCGTCGTAATCCCGATCGCTCATTTCGCCAAACCCATCTGCCTTAAACGGCCCCAGAATGGTGTCATCTTCGAGGGTCAAAAAGGCTGAACGAATGTCGTCCTTGAGCACCGGATCCAAATCTGCGCGCATCGTCCAAGGGTATTGGGGAATCGGCTCAGATTCAGCAATAATTACTACTTGAGCAGGATCAACAATACCTTCCTCGACTAGAGACTCAAAAATTGGCCGACTCAGGCCACCCGCTTGGGCATTGCCGTTTTGAACGGCTAAGGCAACCGCATCGTGGGCTCCCAAAAAGACGGCTTCATAATCTTCCCCCACGGTGAGCCCAGCATCGGCCAGGGTCAATTCAGGAAACAATCGACTTGAGGTGGATGCCGGATCGCCAAAAGCTACCGTCGTTCCCTCAAGGTCAGCAAACTCATCAATCTCCGCTTCAGCATTGCCGATGATGATTGATGTGTAGGTCGTCGCACCATCTTTAACACGGGCTGCAAACGGTTCAATCTCGCTCTGGGTCCTGGCTAAGACGTAAGACAAGGGGCCAAAATAAGCGAGATCCAATCGACCATTGCGAGCGGCCTCAATCATCGAAGAATAATCTGTAGTCACGACCAACTCAATGTCTTTATCTAAGGTTTCTTCTAGATAGTTGGCCAAGCCCTGATTGTCTTGGATAATGCTTGCGCCATCTTCATCGGGTAACAGCGCAATAACCAGCTTCGTTGGATTTGCCCGTGTTGTTGTTGGGTCAGTCGCTGAATCAGAACTGCTACAGCCTGCGAGGGTTGCAACACCGATCAACACAAACCCGGCAATGCCTATTTTCAAACCACTGCTCACCATGATGTTTCAATCCTCAATTGAAAAAACCGCTCCGCACCCATTATCTCTTTGACTTCATGAGGCGTAGACCCAGTTTTAGATTTTGGATTTCATAGCGCTGGCCAGATTGCTTCCCAATCCCTTACCCGCTAATGCCTTGCCCCACAGTTTCAGGGGATTGCTCTGCATAAATGTCATTCAAAGTGTCGGGCTTCAATGCTGTCGGGGGGCCGTCAAAGATGATACGTCCGTGGGCTAAACCAATAATGCGATCGCCATATTCCCGAGCAAACTCTACCTGATGCAGGCTTAGCAATGCGGCAATGCCATCGGTTTTACAAATTGCTCGCAGCAAGGACAGCACTATGTGGGAACTCGCCGGATCCAGACTGGCAATGGGTTCATCCGCCAGCATCAGTTGTGGTTGCTGAGCCAGGGCACGGGCAATCCCTACCCGCTGTTTTTGGCCCCCGCTGAGCGTTTGGACTGGGGTTAATGCTTTATCAATCAAGCCCACTCGCTTCAGGCAATCTAGGGCAATGCGTTGATCAATCTGGGGTAGCGGCAATAGACTCCGCCAAAACGAATGGTAGGCTAAGCGACCCATCAGCACGTTTTGGAGTGCAGAATATCGGTCAATCAGCTGATGCTGCTGAAAAATCATTCCGGTCTGCTTGCGATGTAATCGCAGCACCTGCGGTTCGCTTAGCGCGCCCAATCCATCGACGATGATCGTGCCTCGGGTAGGTGGAATGAGATGATTAATCGTTCGCAGCAGCGTCGATTTCCCGGCACCGGAAGCACCCAAAACAACTGTGAATTCGCCACGATTCAAACGTAGTGAGACAGATTCTAGGGCAGTTAACCCATCTTTATAGGTCACGCTGACCTTGTCTAGAACAACAAGTGCCGGGTTTTGCATGGGATATTCCCTCGGGTCTGATCGCCAGATGTCAAGTTTGGTGCCGTGGGATGCCCAAATGATCTGTGCCTATTTTATAGTGCTGGCCAGCTTGCTGAATGCACCGAGTATCGCTGGGATGCTGAGTCTAGAAGTAATCTGGCTCGCAGCCTTGTCCTAATCGGACTGGCGACCGCTATAGTTTTGACCAGCCTTCCCGAAATAGGACAGCGCCGTTGCCAAAAGCATCATGGCAAGAATAAGGACAATAGCAGCACCCGTTTGCGTTAGCGGCTGGGGCCAGGGACCTTGAACATCAGGATTTCCCTGGGTACTGTTGGTTGTGGGCAAATGCTGTACGTGGTATGTCAAAGGTTCCAGGCAATTTGTGGTTTTCTACCGGACAAGTAATGAAGCTATCAGAAATGTCAGAGTGCTTTATAGCGCTCAATATATTCAAATCTTGCTTGGGAGAGAAAACCGATAAACAGTTCTTATTCCTGTCGCTTGCTTCAATTGATTTCATACAGAAGGAAAGATCTTGTGTATGAAGGTTAGAGTATTGAAAAGCGAGGTTCACAACGGCTAATGGTAAAGGTTGCGTTACTGATTGGAATCAGTGAATATGGCGAGGGACTATCGGACTTACCGGGCACCCAGGAAGATCTCCAAGTAATGCAGCGTGTTTTGAAAAATCCCCAAATTGGGGATTTTGACACAGTCAGTGTATTGCACAACCCCAATCGCACCGATATGGAACGTGCAATTGAAATGCTCTTCGCTGAAGAGCGTCGCCGCGATGATCTAGTATTGCTTTACTTCTCTGGACACGGTGTTAAGGACGATGAGGGTACTCTTTATTTCGCTACAACTATCACCGAAAAAAACTCACGAGGGGATATCCTAATCAGTACAACCGTACGTGCCAGTGCATTGCAATATTACATGAATCAGGGCCGATCAAAGCGGCAAGTATTGATTCTTGATTGCTGCTTTAGTGGTGCTTTCGCCCAAGATATGAAGGCGAAATCCGATGTATCAATCGATGTGAAGGAACAACTTGGAGGTGAAGGCCGGGTTGTACTAACGTCTTCCAGGGCAACTCAGGTATCTTACGAAAAAGAAGGTGCAAGCATATACACTCGATATCTAGTAAAAGGACTGGAAACTGGAGCAGCTGATCGTGACAAAAACGGGCTGATTACTGCAGATGAGCTCCATGAATATACTAAAAATAAGGTTCAAGAAGTCTCCCATAATATGCAGCCCGAAATTTATGCTGTAAGAGAAGGTTATAAAATAATAATTGCCCGTTCGCCTCAGAAAAATGCTAATTTACCTACCCCTTCAAAAGTCAGTGAACGTACAAAAACAAGACAAACCGAGCTCTCACAAAGTATAAAAGAATTGCTTAAGGAGCCATTGATTTTGCCAGAACTTTCTGGCACAGAAAAATTTGAATTCAAAGTTATAGTAATAGATAACAAAGGCGAAGAAATTATTCACTGTCAAAGATATTCTCAGTGCTTTATTGAGAGAATTGAGAATATAACTATTGAAATGGTAGTAATTCCAGGCGGAACTTTTTTAATGGGCTCTCCAAAAAAACATGCTTCACTAAATGAATTGCCTACTCATTTGGTCAAGGTTAAACCATTTCTAATGAGTAAATTTCCTATTACAAAATCACAATGGAGAGCCATTGCATCATTACCTAAGATACATTGCGATCTTCAGTTTCGACCATCTAGGAAAGGGAGTAAACTTCATCCCGTAGTAAATGTTTCTTGGTATGATGCAATGGAATTCTGTGCACGATTATCCAAGAAATCTGGTCAAAAGTATCGTTTACCTAATGAAGCAGAATGGGAATACGCATGCCGTGCATACACTGAGACACCTTTTTATTTCGGCCAAACAATCACCTCAGATTTGGCCAATTATGATGGAACCCATATTTATCACTCAGAGCCAAAAGGCATCATGCGTAATCAAACTACAACAGTTGGCAATTTCTCATTTGCTAATTTTTTTGGCTTATTTGATATGCATGGCAATGTTTGGGAATGGTGTATGGACAACTGGCATGAGGATTATCAGGGGGCACCTGACGATGGAATTGCTTGGCTAGATAGCGATGATAGTCAAATCCGTGTCCTTCGAGGTGGATCATGGGTAAATGCTCCGATGTTCTGCCGCTCTACCTCCCGAATATCTGACATATCTGACAACAACTCTGAGAACGTAGGGTTTAGAGTTGTCAGAATGCTATAAAGCAGTAGGTGGGCTCCGCTAGTCTCTTATTTCTTGGGATATAAATTCATCATTTCTTAAGCTGTCTCATGATCTGAGGTTAGCTCATCCTGCTTACGATTATGTGCTTGAGTTCTACGGTACTCATATGCTTGAGGAGCTTTTTCTCGCTGTATATTCTTTATTACACCAGTTTCTTTTCTAATTTCTTCAATAGTCTTTTCGATCTCTTCAAAAGAAGTTTTGAAAAATTCACGCCTTTCATTAATTAGGTTAACTCGTTTATCATCAAAACGCTGATGTAGCTTCTTTAAAGTATCCGAAGCATCCTCCGATAAAAACTTAAAGTGGATATCAAAAGGAAATGGTACTGAAGGATTCATAACATTGATATATGTGTTTGGATCACGAAGCCTTCTGGTCATACATATTCTGTAAATATCTCTCCCAAAAGAACCAATATTCGATATGACGTATATATAGCCTTCCTTTAAGCTTTTTACTCTATGCTCAGCTTTCTCTGTGTCACCTTCTGCTTTGACAAGTGCTTCTCTTAAATTCCGAATTTCAATCTCTAGGCGTTCTCTTTGGTTATCCAGAACAGATTCCTTCTCTCGAAGGGCGTTTTTTAGAGCTTGTTCAAAGTGATTCTTCCTCTCTTTTGCCTCTTCAAATTTTTCTAATTCTTTCTCTATTTTTATTTGCTCTCGGCGTTCTTTCTCTAGGGCCTGCTTACGTTCATCTTCCGTCTGTTTAACACAAGCAAATTCATATTTTAGCGAGAGCTCTTTCAATTTTAGGGAAAGGTATTCTGTTGTAATTTCACAGTCTATCACTTTTGATATTTTGTTTAATCTATCGAATAACTTCTCCATTTTGTTTTCTGAAGAAGAAATGTTGCTATGCCTAACTTTAGAAACTATCTCATCACATTCAGAATTAAAAATCTTTAAGATCAATTTCAGGAAACCATTAGTCATTTTCTGACCTTCTTTTTCAACTTTCCTTTGGCTTTCCCTTTCACTCCTTCTCAATACAAAATGAGCGTTGCAAATAGCAGCTCTGCCCTCAGAAACGAGTTTCTTCTGCTTTGACTTAACGTGCTTGAGCTGGTATGCATAATCTCCAGAATTTACAAAATCATATTTGGGCTCGTAGAAACCAAAAGACTGAACGTATGCCTCCTCTTCCGTATCTTGTAAGTCTTGCTTCAGTTCTTGAATTCTGAGATCCAGCTTTTCTTCTTGGTTTCTTAGAGAGTCAAGATAATCCTTTTTAAGGGAGATGGCTGCATCTAACTGCTGCTCACGTTCTTCCCTTGATATTAAGCTGCTGTATGTTTTCAGTTTTCTCTGTAGCTGAATTCGCTCTCGATAAAGCTTAATTGATAAGGTACCTAGGATGATTACTAAGCTTGTTAGAAAAGCTGAAAACATGTTGTTAATTCAGATGTACTTATTTTTAAGACGCGTTAGCAAGCATACAATACATCGTTCCTGTCTAACACATTTTATTGCGAGACGCTATAAAGTGGATCACCACAGTATCCCAGTCCAATCTGATATAGGAATTAATTGCTTTACCTAAAAGCTTTAGAAGCGCTTCAACTACCTTTCTGAGTTACCACAGACTATGATTTTTGATTGGCTTTGCTTACTGTTATGCAGATAAAGCTTGTGTGTCTTAACTAGAGTTGCTCAATCACGTTGCTTAGTTCTCTAAGCCTCATCTCGGTGAGTAACCCTGATAGGAACTTCGACCTACCAAGTCAGCCGCAAACCCTGATCAGTCATGTGCTGCTGCAACCCAGCCATCTCCCCCGATTCCACAATCTTCCCCACCGTCAACTCGGGTCGCTCCACCAACCAACTCGCCGTCACCCCAGCCGCACCGCCTACCCCCCACTCACTCATATGTACTCGGGTCAGGGCATTCACAATATGGCTCACCGCCAGACTTTTCCCCCCAATCAGCAAATTATCTACCCCCTGCGGCACCATACTCTCCAACGGAATCTGCACTGGGCGCACTACAAACTCTTTCGCTGGGGCACTGCTGGCCTCCCAAGAGGGTTCACCATTGCGGTAGCGACAGCCGTGAATGTCGATATCGTAGTGACTCACTGCCACTGTTGTTGGGGTAAAGTCTCTACCCCCCGGCAGATCGGTTCGCAAATCCGCTTCGCGCATCATGAACGCTTCGTCATCGTAGGCCGAGCGACCTAAAATCCGTCGCCCTTCGCGAATGTAAGGTGTCATACTCAACCCCGTTTGCGTCCCCATGTAGGCTTCTTCACCCGATAGATAACTCAGCGGAAATCCAGGCTGGGCTTTGTTTTCCAATAACCAATGAGCAAACAGCAGTGCATGGTCTTCGCCGTGCCGCAGCGCCGTGGCGGAGAGTCCGCCCATCCAGTTTTGCTGTTGCCCTGTTTCTTCAATCTGAGCTGCTGTGAAGATCAACGGCGGATTCATCCAGCTCCAGTCGTTGCCCCGATTCCAGTTCACCATCGTCATGTCGCCCAGTGCAGGGGTAGTGGTGAACGGATCGTTACGCGTGGTGCTGACGATGCGGCGATAGTGAAAAAAGCTGCGGCCCTGAAAGAATGGGAAACCTTCCATTTCAAACTGTTTTTCGTGCTCGTGGATGGGGTAGAGCGGTTCCGGCTGTTGCAACAACGTCTGCAAAATAGCCAAACTTTTGCCTCCATCATCATGCAGCGCCACCACAAAGGGATAGGTAAAGGCTTGAGTACAGGCTGGATTGTCTTTTTCAGATCCGTTTGCTTCACCCGTTGTCGCCTTTGCCTCTGACCCCAATCGATGGGGCAAATTGGCCCAACCCACCAATTCCCCAGTATCAGTAGCGTCAATCACGATCATCCGCCCGCCTGCTGGCGGTTTCAGCCGTAGTGGCACCTTTTCAAACGTGTCATCAGCTGACCAGGCATACCAACTGGCAATTTCCTGAGAAAAGCGGCCTGTTGGCACATAGTCTGGATTACGCGGCACCCGCTGCACGGCATGGATTGCAGTAATTTGCTGACCGCTGTCGTCAAAGGTGGCTCCTTTGAATGCTGTTTGCGTTTGCCATTGGCTGTCAGGGGCAGCACTCGAAGCATCTTCTAACAGCTGCTGCGCTGCCATGGCCCCCGCCTCTGGCACAAAGCACAAATGCCCCACCCAGCAGGCATTAGTCTCCGCGACCGAAACTGTGCCTTGTCCTGTCCACTCGGGTAAAGTCACCGTTTGCTGCGCAATCCGTTGCTTAAACGCTTGCCAACTCGGTGAAAAATTTTGCTGCGCCCGCATGGCCAACGATTCGTCTACGGCTGAAACCCCCTGAGAACTGATCTGCCCACCCAGCCATGGGGTCAGCTC
>JBCBTQ010000134.1:0-15740 GCA_039818605.1 Cyanobacteria bacterium J06639_14
AGCGACCGAACGAGAAAACTTACTTCGTGAACTCTCGCATCTCAACCAAGAATTAGAGCAGGCTAACACACAGCTTTCAGGCTATTCCTTAGCTTTAGAGCAAAAGGTCGATGAACGAACGGCTGAACTAAAAGCCGCTAAGGAAAAAGCCGATAGTGCTAATCGTGCCAAAAGTGACTTTCTGACTAACATGAGTCACGAACTGAGAACGCCCCTTAATGGGATTCTGGGCTATGCTCAGGTGCTAGCAAATGCCAACCATCTCACGCCTCGCGATCGCCGGGGTGTTGAAACGATTCGGCAATGTGGCTCTCACCTGCTCGGCCTCATCAACGACATCCTCGATTTGGCCAAAATCGAGGCGAGCAAACTCACGCTTGAACCCACTGAATTCCATTTACCCTCACTGTTGCAGGCCGTTGTTGATCTGATCAGCATCAAGATTAAGCAGAAGGGAATTGCGCTAATTTATCAGCCGAGTGATCAGCTACCAGAGGGCATTGTGACCGATGAGTTAAGACTCCGGCAGGTGCTCATCAATTTGCTCGGCAATGCCGTCAAATTTACGGAAACTGGCTCCATAACCTTGCAAGTCGATAGTCTACACCCATCGACCCTAAAACCAGGCCACTGCTGCCTGCGCTTTCAAATTATCGATACAGGTATCGGCATTTCACCAGAAAACCAACAAACTCTTTTTAGAGCCTTTGAGCAGGGGGGCGATCTGAAAAAACAGGCTGAAGGCACTGGCTTGGGGCTGGCTATTAGTCAGCGCATTATCAGACTAATGGGCGGTAATATTCGCGTCGAAAGTCAGCCGGGGCAGGGTAGCAAGTTTTACTTCACACTGGAGTTGGCTTTGGCGCAGCAAAAACTGCAAGGCAATCAAGGCAGCCGCTCCGATCGCCCTACCGACGAAGTGAATGCCCTCCTTAAGCCAGAAGTCATACGACCGCCTCGCCAAACCCTAGAGTGTCTGCTAGACTTAGCCCAAAGCGATGATATCAACGCTCTACGCAAGTCCTTAGATGAGTTGGTGACAAACAACACTGCGTATATATCTTTTGCCGAACCCATTCTTCAGCTTGCCAAGCAGTTCGAAACTGAGCAGATTGAGTTCCTCTTGAATCAATATCTGGCTGAGTATAATAATTAGTCTTTAACCTAAGAATGAATCCATGTGGGATAGTGCTGAAATTTTGGCTATAGATGATGTCCCAACAAATTTGGACCTGATCATCGATATCCTGTCTCCCTTTGTGCATCGAGTTGCGACTGTGACTAGCGGCGAACGTGCCCTCAAACGTCTAGAGACTCAAATCCCCGATCTTATTTTGCTCGACATTCAAATGCCGGGACTCGACGGATTTGAAACCTGTCAGAAGATTAAGCTAAATCCCCAAACAGCCAATATTCCGATTATCTTTGTGACCGCCCGCAACGATGTCAATAGCATTGCCGAAGGGTTTGAGATGGGAGCCATCGATTATATTAGCAAGCCATTCCATGCTGCTGAGCTAATCGCCCGTGTCAAAACCCATTTGCATTTGAAGTACTTGCACGAATCCTTGGATGCTCAGATCGAAAAGCGCACCCACCAACTGCAACAAACAGCAGCCCAGTTACAGGTGACTGTGGAGCAACTCAACACATCACAATTGCAGTTGGTTTCGCATGAAAAAATGTCAAGCCTGGGCAACCTGGTAGCGGGTATTGCCCATGAGATCAATAATCCATTGGGCTTTGTGGGGGGCAATATTGTCGTTCTGAAGGACTACATCAACAATCTCACCGCCTATCTTCAACTATATGAAAAGACCTATCCCTTAGCGGATAATGAGCTACTTAAAAAGCGTAAGCAGTTGGATATCGAGTTTATATTAGAAGACTTAGATAGACTATTGAACTCGATGACTACAGGGTGCGATCGGATTTCCCGTATCAGCAAAAGCCTGCGCATCTTTTCTCGTACGGATAAAGAATGCAAATTTCCATCAGACATTCACGAGGAACTCGATAGTACCTTACATATTTTGCAATATCGGCTTGGAGCAAACGACCACCGTCCCGCTATCGAGGTGATTCAAGACTATAACGAACTACCTGTAATCCAGTGTTTCCCTGGACAACTCAGCCAAGCTTTTATGAATATTCTGGCGAATGCTATTGATATGTTTGATGAGGTTGCCGAAGAGCAGACCTATGAAACACTTCAGAAAAATCCTCAGCAAATTACCATTCGCACCCACTTTATTCAACAGTCTGACCAGGTCTCTCGTAGCGCTGAAATTTGTATCCGTGACAATGGTAAAGGGATGTCAGAAGAAACCTGTGCCAAGATTTTTGATCGTCAGTTTACAACCAAGGTTGCCCCTAAAGGAACTGGGTTAGGACTCGCGATCGCCCGCCAAATAATCGTGGAAAATCACAGTGGTAGCGTGGACGTCAAATCTGAGTTAGGTCAAGGGACTGAGTTTCGTATCTGTATACCGATTCAAGCCTGAGCCTTCGCCCCACCACTCCGAATTCCGAATTCCGTAGAGCTTTGCTCTTCTCGCAGAGTATTCCGAATTCCGACTTGAAATTCCCTCCACCCACTATCCTCTACCCTCCTACCTCTCCTTCCGGCCCAGAATGGCTCGATGTCGGGGATCTGTCTCGCGCGTGACGATATCTTGAAACCCAATATCAGCTAAAGCGGCTTCGATATCGAAAGTATAGTAATCATCGCTCCAGGGTTCTGTACTTTTCATGAGCGTAAAGAGGACAGGGGGAAGATTTTGGATAGTGGGAGATTGAGGGTTGTTATCGGCGATCGCAAATGTTCCACCAGGACGCAGCAGTCTCAGGGCTTCCTGGAAGATGGCCCTGGCTGCGGTACGAGGCAATTCATGGGTGACAAATTGTAGGGTTACGAGATCAAAGGACTCAGAAGGAAGTCCAGTTTGCTCCGCCTGACCATGTATCCACTGATCAATTTCGTGGTGAATATCACGAGTTTGGGCGACTGTGAGCATATAAGGAGACAGGTCTAGCCCTACAGTACGGCTAGGACTTTCCTGCGTTTGCTGATAATGGCGATGTAGCCTCAAGGTGGACACGCCTACCGAGCAGCCCAGATCGAGGATGTCATGCACTGCGCTAGTGATGTATTGGTCCAAGACATCGTAAAAACAACCCCGCATGCGATCTTGGGCTTCCTGCCAGGTCAAGGCTTCCTGAGGCCATATGCGGAGCGCTATTGCATGGGTAGCGGACTCAGCCTCGAACGCAGCTAGCCAGCAAAGATTCCCAGCATCATAGGCATGAAAAGGAACCTGATAGTAATCAGGGTAGGCAATGTCTGGGTTCGTGTTCGCAGACAGTTGGGTTTGAATATCTGAGGCTTCGAACTGCGATCGCGTTTGCCGCCAGGGGATACCGTTCTTCTCAGCCGTTTTGATCAGAACCCGCCGGGCTTGCCGCTTCATCAAAGCATATAGCGGTTTCGTCTGAATCAATAGGTTGACAAACTTAGACAGGAGATCTTCCCCTGCCCAGGTCGGTTTCTGGGGGCTTGTTGCAGTCATCTTAGCCGTTGCTCTACATCTGTAGGATGTCAATATAGCAAGAGTCACTCAGGCCGAGAAGACACCCAACTTACTAAGCACCTCTCACAGAAGGCTTTTCAGTCTGCCCTCTGCCTTCTGTCCTTTGCTATATTTTGCAATCCTACGCTAACGAGCGAACGAGAATCAAAAGTTATCAGGATTGAGCCTACGGCCTGTATTCGGACTCAATTGAGTACCTGTACCACCGTCAGATGAATCCAGAAAAGGCTGCAGATTAATACCATCATTACTCTGGGAGCTGCTGTTACCAGAGGGGAGTCCTAGCACTTCATTCAAATCGTCAAGGACATCACTGCCTTCACCGGTAAAAGTCGTGACACCTTGGGTCGTATCACCTTGATCGGCCAAAACAAGGTTATTGAAAACGCTATCGCGTGTGATCTGAGGATCTTGCCCCGGCGGTACCGTAAAGACAATGCGACATCCGCCAACGGCTTCAGTCGTGACACATACGGTGTCGTAGCCGTTCTCGATGTCGTTTTGCAGTTCCAACAATCCGTCTGGTCGGTATTCTTCAAGGCGACGGCTGATTTCGTTGCAGCGACGTTCGGCAGGCCAAGCCCCACCCATATCTTCAGGGACAGCCCAAGGATAAAACTCACCTGGTTGGCTTACAGGAGAATACATGACTGTGTATTGACCGTTCTCCAACTGGCAAGTGAATCGAGGCTCATCGGCGACTTCCACCGTTCCTTGAGTAGGCTCTTCAGGAGCTTCTTGCGCCCAGCCGCGATCGCTCACTCCAGCGATACCCAATAACCCGAAACCACTAATCCATGCTGCAGTCAAAACTAGCAGTGCTGTCCTTGGCATCGTTTGCATCCCTATCCAATACTTGTATGTTTTGTCTCTAAGGGTAATGACCCTTTTTGCCGTGATTAGGTTTCCTAAAGAAAATTTCTTATCCGTGAGGGGAATTTGGAATACTCTGCGAGAAGAGCAAAGCTCTACGGAGTTCGGAATTCGGAGTCCGGAATTGTATTGCTGACTCCTGACTCCTGACTCCTGTCTCCTAACTCCTGTCTCCTGACTCCTAACTCCTGACTCCTAGCTCCTGCCTCCTAACTCCTGACTCCTGACTCCTAGCCCCTGACTCCTGACTCCTGACTCCTGACTTCTCTTGTCACCCCAATTTTCTACATTGAGTGATCCTTTCACCCCCCACTGACAGGGGGAATAAGCACAACTTCATCGCCGGTGTTGAGTCGTGTATCGGGGTCTGAGAATTGCAAATTGATGCCAAAGCGGGTAACGTCTCGCCACTGTGCTAACTCTGGGTGCTCGGTAATCAGGCGATCGCGCACGGCCTCAACGGTAGCTCCTTCCGGTAGCTCTAGCGTTAATTCGGGAACTCCGTAAGCTTCCTGATACACCGCAAACAGTTTGACTGTAACTGTGACTGTTGTCATACCGCCTGTTGTCACCCCAATTCTCTAGACCTCCATCTTACAAATTAGCGGGACGGGGAGGGTAGAGGGTGGAAGGGTGGAAGGGTAGGTGGGTGGATGGGTGGAGGGGTAGAAGGGTGGTATTTCTGCTGCAGGGTACTAGTGGCTTGTATCGCCTAAAATCTAGGGCTGAGTCAGGCTGGGAAAGCTGAGGCTCTCATTTCTTTGACTCGACATCGCACATTATCGGTTTGTGTGGGTAGTGCGGAGTGTTCTCAAGCGATTGATGGCCGCAGCCAACTCCTGTTGGCGAAAAGCGACGAGTTCTCCTGTTAAGCGATCGTCCAGGCAATCCAACCCTTCTGTTTGGATATCGGTGATGACGGCGGCCAGTACCTCCGCCAACGATCGCCGACCATCAAAATATTGCTGCTGAGCATAGACAATTGCTTCCGCGATCGCCCTCACCTGTCCTGATTCCAACAATTGTTCCACCGCTGACAGATCGATTGCTTCTGTCCCCAAGCGAATCTCATCAGTGGCCCTAACTTTTAAACTTACGTCGCGTTTGCCTCGGCGTGGATCAATGCTTTCCGGCAGCACAACGCGTGGTGTGAGGGTCCCAAACTTCTCGCCGCCTTCCGTTTGTCGATCCGTGCGATAGGTGGCTGCGACCTTACGAGCTTCAGTTGTCACATCGTAAGGATGATAATCGTCCAGAGCAATCACCGTGTCAGCGACATCAAAATAGTCGCCACTGCCTCCCATCACCAGAATGGTGGAAATACTGTAGTCGTCATACAACTGCCGGACCTTATCCACAAAAGGGGTGATGGGTTCGCGATCTTTCGCAATCAAAGCCTGCATGCGGCGATCGCGAATCATAAAGTTCGTTGCCGAGGTATCTTCATCAATTAACAAGACCGTAGCCTCAGCTTCGACCGCTTCAATGATGCTAGTTGCCTGCGAGGTACTGCCACTGGCATCAGCCGTGGAAAACCGTTGGGTCGATTTGCCTTGGGGTAAGTGGTTAATAAAGGGTGAAATATCGACCCCTGCTACACTACGGCCATCCTCGGCTCGGACCTTAACAGCGGCTGCATCGGTGACCACATATTCCCGTCCATCGCCTGGAATATGGGTATAAATTCCCGCTTCAATGGCCCGCAGCAGGGTCGATTTGCCGTGATAGCCGCCCCCGACAATCAGGGTGATGCCCTGAGGAATTCCCATGCCTGTAATCGTCTCTCCATTAGGGAGCGTCAAGCTGACCTGCAGCGATTTGGGAGACTGGAAAGGGACAGCTCCTTTTTTTAGCGGACGATCATCAACACCACTCTGACGCGGCAAAATGGCTCCATCGGCAATGAATGTGACCAAATTGCGATCGCTGAGCTGCTCTCTTAACCAGTCAGCATTTTCGGCTCCCTGGCAGTGGGCGAGAATTGCTTCGGAGTCCAAATGTTGATACAGCAGCGCATCCTGCACCAGGGCTGGAATGTCTTCACACAGCAAATCAGCAGCCTGATAGCCCGCGATACGACGACCAAAGGCCGGTAGCCCGACAACGAATCGTATTTCCACCGCCCGATCTGACACAAAGGCCGCTGTCCGGGGCAAAATCGCTTGAGAAGGAGATGCGATCGCAATCAACCCACTTTTACCAGACCCTCGATTGGCCGACAGTGTGCGTGTTCGTCGAGCGAATTGGCGGGTCAGAAAATCTTCCAATGCTACCTGGCGGCTCGGCGTTGCATATAGCTTTTGGGGAAACTGGGCAACGGTTTGGGGCACAACCACGCGCACTTGACTTGGGGCCGCAAACGGATCGCCTTGGACATAGTCGATGTGGAGCGCAAAATCCGCGAAGGCGTAACTTCCTCGAAGCGATTTATAAGCCTTGTATCCTTGACCATCCAAAGCTTCGATGCGATCGCGTAAGCGGTCAGTTGATATGTTTGGCACGATTCCAAAATCCAATCAGCACAGTCTCCAAGGTTTGTAGTTTAAGCCGGGAACTGTCGGCGATGAAAGGGGCAGGGAGGAACGTTTAAACAGAGAAACGCTGCCTCCTGCCTTCCAACTCCCGCTTCCTAACGCCTGGATTCTTCCATCACCTAAAATTTTTGGCTTTAAATTGCTACCCAGAGTCAAGCTACTTGAGTGAGTAAGCGCAATTATTTTGATCGAAAACACTCCTTAAAACGAGGCAAACGTAGCGCAAATCCATCATCCTGGCATCTGAATGATCTGTATCACAGCACTTTCAGATGCTGGTCACGCACAAGCCCGATAAAGATCATCCAAGAAAATTAGCGTCGTCACTGGAAAATGCTGTGTTTCCACTGAATATACTATTGACCCCAAAAGGTGTTGGACCATGCCTTACGCGCTCACTCCTCAGGCTGCCTCTTGCCCACAGCTTTCCTGGCTGTTATTAACTCGTTTTATTAAGCGCCCGCTGTTGTTTGTAGCCCTTGCTACAGGATTGTTGCTGGGATTACTGCCTTTTCTGTCCCTTGATGCGCGTGCTGCAGACACACTAGCTGCAGACACACTAGCTGCAGACAGTGAGATAACGGTTGCATCGAGCGTCAAAGATGGTACCTATGTGTTTGGTGAATCCTCAGAGAGCGGACAACTTGGTGTCACTTACATGGTTGTCAATGTGCAAGCACAGCAATTAATTGGTGCCTTCTACCAACCCTCTTCTTCTTTTGACTGTTTTCACGGCCAAATTACGGGCAATGAAATGGCGCTCACAGTTGTGGATAGTTATAGCCAAACGGCTCATCCTTACAATCTGGCATTGGCGACTAGCAGCCAAGTTGCATCACCACGGGGTGCGGCCAGTGCGTTCGCCCCTGTAGGCTTCCAGTTGGTGGAGGTCAGCGAGTTGGATCACGATATTCTGGCTACCTGTCAGGCACGCTAGCCTCTGGATGGCAGCTTTACAAGTTTCTTAAGTGCGTGCAAGGCGATCGCTTCGGCGATCGCTTTTTTTTGCGTTAACGAAGATTAATTCCTGGTAATTCCGAGTTATACCGATTCTTCTAATCGAGACGACAGATACTACGCCATCACGCCATCACGTCTCTACTACAATATGTAGCGCCGTCGCGCCGAATTGGCATTAGAGGATCGGGAACGCAATGGGAATATCGTTTGGAACACGTTGGCTTGTAAGGTGTGGGCTCGTGATAGGAGCAATTGCCTCTCCCTTGCCCGCCCTTGCTCTTTGCCCAGCTGAATTACCGGCTGCCATCGATGCGATCGCCAATCGTCCTGAACTGGCCCCCGCTCGTTTAGGTATACAGGTGGAGACTCTGACAGGGGAAACTGTGTATAGTCGGGACCGCGATCGCTTCTTTGTCCCCGCCTCAAGTCTGAAGCTCCTGACCACCGCTGCGGTCTTAACCCAACTCGGCCCCGATTTCACGATTCGCACCTCTGTGTATGGCCGCCCTGACGGATCTGGAATCACCACACTGCAGGTCGTTGGCCGTGGCGATCCCAGCTTTGAGCGTGCCGATCTAACCGCCCTGACGACTCAACTTGCGCAGCAGGGCATTCGTCAGGTGGATACCCTATATGGGGACGAAAGTGCTTTCCAGGGAAGCGCGGTTAATTCCAGTTGGGAATGGGAGGATGTGCAAGCGGGGTATGGGGCTCCGGTCAATGCCTTGATTTTGGCGGCGAACGAAATTGGCCTCAGTCTGGTTCCCCAAGCAATCGGGCAACCACTCCAAGTTGTCTGGGATGACCCCACTCAAGGCACCCATTGGCAAATCGAAAATCGTTCCACCACTGTGGCTGCCGGTGAACCAGAGTTTGTGACAGTCGGGCGCGATTTGGCGCGCCCGGTGCTACAGGTGGAGGGGCAGCTAATTGCTGGCTCAGCGGCTGAAACAGCCTCAATTGCCATTCCGAATCCCGGTGAAGCCTTCCTGTCAGCCTTCCAATCAGCCCTCGCACTGCAGAATATTCCGGTCCAACAGACGGTTCTAACGCCAATGCCTTTAGCTGCTGACTGGACCGAACTTGCCGCTGTGCAGTCACCGCCCTTAGCCGAGTTACTCATCCCGGCGAATCAAAACAGCAATAACCTGTATGCCGAAGCGTTGCTTAAACAGTTGGGGCAACCTGCAGCGACGACGGAAGACTCCACCCAGGCAAGCATTGCGATCGCGCTCAATACTTTGCATGATTTGGGCGTTGATTCAGAGGCCATCGTCATGGTGGATGGTTCGGGCCTTGCCCGCAAAAATTTAGTGACGCCAGCCGCGATGGTTGATACCTTACAAGCCATGGCGCGATCGCCCTTAGCCACTATCTACCGCGATTCCCTCGCTGTTGCGGGTCTCAGCGGTACTCTCCGCAACCGTTGGCAAGAAACGCCTGTGGCCGGACGATTATGGGGCAAATCGGGGGCGATTAGCCGTAATTTTTCCTTAGCAGGCTACTTGGAACCGCCCAACTATGACCCTGTCGCGTTCAGTATCTTCATCAATAACATTGATCAACGGGGGCGTGTGGCACGGCGACTGATTGATGACATTGTGCTGCAATTGGCTGCTGTGCGATCGTGTGATTAGGAAACCGGAGTTTATCGGCGTCGATCCGGCTATGTCGCAGCAGCGGTTTTAAGGGGCAGGGTAAACCAAAAAGTTGTGCCCTTGTTTAATTCACTATCAACCCCAATCTGGCCCCCGTGTGCTTCGATGATTTGCTGGCAAATGTAAAGACCCAGACCTAAATGCAGGGGTTGGCGACGATTGAGACCTCGAGTGTAGCGGTTAAAAATCCATTGGTTTGGATGCGGTGAGGTTTGTGAGTGAGAAGAGGAGGCTCCCGGGCGATCGCCTTCCAGCCCCTTAATACCTTGGCCATCATCACTGATTGTGCAGTGTAGGTAGGGGCCACGAATGCAGGCATTGAGGGTGATACAGACTCCGGGACGGTTATATTGCAGGGCATTGGAAATAATGTTGTCGTAGACACGTCGGAGGTGCATCGGGTCAGCTATCACCCTGGGTAAGTCAGGCGGCACTAACACCACAATGCGACCTTTTACCTGCTGCTGCAGGGGTTGGAAGTCCTGAACAATATCTTTTACAAAGGTGGATAGAGTCAAGGATTGACCTTGTAGGAGGATGCCATTAATTTCTTGGGTATGGGCTTCGATCAAAGAATTGATTAGCTTTAACTGACGCTCCTGGCTATCTACCATGCGCGTAATGACTGATTGATCGAGGGTTACTTTACCGTTGATGGGGGCTAGATTTTTCAATAACATCAGTGTCCCGGTGACCGGATTTCGCAGGTCGTGGGAAACCGCATGGAGAAATAGCTGTAGCTGTTGCCGCAGCTCAAATTCCCGCGCAACCAAGCGCTCATAGAGATAGATGCCCAAATCGGCTACTCCGAAAACACAGATCATGACCACCATGACCAGAATGTAGACGGGTATCTGCATCGCCTCTGAGACCCCGACAACGGGTAAATCTAGTCCCAGGAATGAAGCGCTGACCAAACTAAGAAAGATGGCTTGGGAAATGAGGTGCCACTGCCACTGCACGGGAATTAACACCGCCTGCAGCATGAAAAAGATAATCCATCCCCCCAAATCAATCACGGTTTCGCCAAAAACTATGTACTGCAGTTGGGGGACAAACAATACCGCGCCAGCATAGCCAAGAAAGGCTAGCCGCAGATGTAACCGTGACGGTGAACGATGCCGCAGTAACAGGACTAAATTCAGCAAGAGTCCTAAGAACTGTGCGATTGCCAGGCGCACAATAAAAGCGACACCATATTTAGCCAAGATCAGGTCTTCCTCGCCACTTCGTTCTAGGGCTGGAACCATCAGCCCTAAGTTGAGCATGACCATGACACCGAGGATGACAATTGAAATGATCATCACCAGCTTGAGGCGATCGCAGACAAAACGCTGTCGCCAGGCCTGATATTCCCGCGAGGGTTGTGGCGTGGAGGTTACCCGGCTGATTGGCTGTTGTAGGCGTTTGAGCGCTTGAACGATAGAGAGCATGTTGTCTGATCGCTATTCTCAAAAGAAAAATCGCATAGGCACGGTTGTATGATCAATCATCCGAAATTGCGAATTGATATAAGGGGGCTATGGCCAAAGTCCTAACCGATTAGAATAGGGCTCTGCCTTTTGATTGTCGTTTATGTCCCTGTGATGTCGTTTATGTCCCTCGTGGTTCCTCTAAAGTTGCTCATTGTCGATGACGATCCCATGATGCGGCTGGGCTTGACTACAGCTTTGGGTACTCAAACCGATTTAGTGGTGCTGGGGGAAGCTGCCGATGGGCAGCTAGGGGTAGAGCAGGCACTGGCTCTACAACCTGACGTGGTGCTGATGGATGTGGGGATGCCTGGAATGGATGGCATTGAAGCGACCCAGGCAATCAAGTCCACCCTGCCAGCTATGCGGGTCGTTATACTGACCTCCCATACGGATGAAACTGAAATCATTGCGGCCCTTTCGAGTGGAGCGGATGCTTACTGCATTAAAGGCACCGATGTTGAGACGCTGGCCAATGCGATTCGCGTGGCAGCTTCTGGAGCCGCTTATCTTGATCCACAGATTGCTCAAAAGGTGATGCAAAATCTGACGCCTGTTCGCCCTAAAACTCAGCCAGGTAGCACCGGTCTGCTGTCTGGTCGGGAGCTTGAAGTGCTCCAGTTGCTGGTCGAAGGCTTTAGCAATAACGAGATTGGCCAAAAGCTTTATATCAGCCCTAATACCGTCAAGACCTATGTAAAAGGAATCATGCATAAGCTGGAGGTCAGCGATCGCGTGCAAGCAGCGGTGGCAGCCGTGCGGCGGGAACTGGTGAATTAGAAGACATCCCATCAGTCGTCAAAAAGGAAGGTTGACAGACTCCAGCATCCTCGACAAAACCTCAGTCAGTTTCCCCCGAGAAATGGCTGCAAGCAGACCACAGAGGAGGGGAATCGCGATCGCACTCCCTAGTTTTATCCAACCCACCGCTGCCAGGGGTGCATGAGTCATATATACAGACAACTCCAGGTAGATGAAAATTGGCAAGCCACTCAAAAAGGCTCCAGCCAGAAAATTCTGAATCGCATTGGCGGAACTAGACGTACCCGATGGGGGCTGCCCATCCTCAGCGATCGTCGGATGTTTAGGAGACATCGAAATACCTCAATCTCTACCCCTAGCCTAAACACACATCGGATAGTTGAAATCCTGCCATTAGGGTCATCCAGTTGGGGGAGTTGCTTCCCCTCCCGCACGCTACCCGTCTGCAGGTAGGCCAAACCTTTAGGAGCGCCTAAGGTTGAGATATGCAGTGGGGTGATGACGGACACTCCTTCACCGTGCCACCCCACTTATCTAGCAAAAGGAATACAACATGACTATCCCTGTACATCCCAACGTAGCGCTTCTCGAGCGCCTCTCAGAACGAATTCCCCATGACTTAGCGAATGCCCAAGACTTAATCGCGGATGACTTTGTCTGGCATTTCTTCAATCTCGAACTCCCAGATGTTCAAGGCGACTATGTGGGTCTGGATGGTTTGCAAACTTTCTTTGCCAAACTGGCAGCGCTAACAAAGGGCACTTTCCAGGCTGACCCCGTTGCTGTGAACGTCATTGGCGATGAACTGGTCGTTACGCACGTTAGGGATCAGATGCAGTTGGGCGATCAATCGATTGAACTCGATGCGGTTGTCGTATGGCGCATTGTCAGAGGCCGCATTGCCGAGGCATGGGATATCCCAGCCATCCACACCGTACGCACACTAACGCAAAGCTAAGTTTGCTCAATGATGCCTTACCTCAAACGCTGTCAGGTAAAATTACGGACCTATACGAAGCACCTGCAGGCAACTTGAGCATTGGTTTATTGCGCTCATGCTTCTAGTCGAGACTACAGATGCCACTCCATCCCCCCATCCCCCTACGGTGTATACACAACCTATACTGCCACTGAAGAATCAATTCGCCGACTCTTTGCTCAAGTCCCTTCAGGACTGAATTCTGGCGTGTCTATACAATCGGCCTTCGGCGGGGAATCCAACCCCAAAAACACGGTTGTTGGCCTCACTCGTCCTCCCCTTTCGGGAGGTTCTAGGACGACGGAACGTCCTAGTCGATGGGAGTTTGAGGACAGCGAAATGTCCTCAAGCAGAACCGCCCTCACACCAACGAAATTGACGTCTTACCGTCCTAACCTGAGATGTGTGAGGGCCGTCTGACTGCCGTGAATGGGTCATCTAGAGTCCAGCGACCGGCTAGTGTAGTCCAGGATGTTCGAATTTCATTGTGTTCTAGAAATTATGTTTATGAAGTGTGCTTCTTCCTGGTTGGGCTATGTCACAGCAGGTAGTTTAATGGCCATGTTAGTCCCTCCGGCTTTGGCTGAACCCGTTCTGGATTTCACCCGTGCACTGGTGGACCAACAACCCGCAGAAGCTGTGTCAGTTGACTTGGCCCAACACTTTCAGGACCTGGGAATCAAAGGCTCAATTTTGATTGAGGTGGTGAATAGTAATGGCCAAGGAGCAGCCTTAGAAGACCATCGCATCTATCAGTACAATCCTGAGCGCAACGCTACACCTTTCTTACCGGCTTCTACCTTCAAAATCCTCAACTCGTTAATTGCGCTAGAAACGGGTGTTATCAATAGTGACCTGGCCATTTTGACCTGGGACGGTGTCGAGCGGAGTTTCCCAGCGTGGAACCGTGACCTGAATTTACGGACTGCCTTCAAAGTATCAGCCGTCTGGTTTTACCAGGTGCTAGCGCGTCGCGTCGGCTATGACCGTATGCAGCAATGGGTGACTGCCGTTGGCTATGGCAACCAGGATATGGGTAGTGCGGAAGATATTGATACGTTTTGGCTAACAGGCAATATACGCATCACGCCTGAGGAGCAGATTCAGTTTCTGCGGCGTTTGTACAACAACGATTTGCCCTTTTCAGAGCGCACGATCGCCACCGTCAAGGACATCATGATTGTGGAGCAGACACCTGACTACACTATCCGTGCCAAAACTGGATGGGCCCTTGAGTCTGGCATTGGCTGGTACGTCGGATATGTCGAACAGGGTGAGGGTGTTTACTTTTTTGCCACCAATATCGATATTCCTGATAGCGATTATCTCGGTGCCCGACAAGAAGTGACGCGTCGTTCTTTGAAGGCTTTGGGATTGCTGTAAGGGGATTGCTCGGAATCGCAATCCTAATGGCGGTGTGCTAGAGCTGCGCTGTACTGGAGCCCTAGCGTCATGTCCGGAGGGCTCTTGACCGGAAACTATACGGTACTCTACAAGCGGTAAATTCTTTCTTGGCAATCGCCTAACTCCCTGGCCGCCTGGAAAGGGATAATCATTCAGCGACAGAAATTAGCTGGATGATCGGAAAACTATGATTGAGGTCCTGGTACAAGCCGTTGCAGAGGTTGCTCAGTATCAGAAGTTGGCATTTACAGATGCAACTATCGTATTCGAGACCAAAACGCATTGGTTTGATCTGGTTTCTGAAGTGGATAAGCGATCGCAGCAGATGATTCTGGCTGCCATTGAGCGCTACTTTCCAGCATCAGGTATCGTCGCCGAGGAACCAGGCCAAGACAAGCGATCGCAAGATGGCACCTGGTTTGTGATTGACCCGCTGGATGGGACCGCTAACTTTAAGGCCGGGATCCCTGTTTGGGCCATTTCCATTGGTTTCGTCAAAAACGGAGTCGTTGATAGCGGGATCATTGCCTTACCCTTCACGGGAGAAATCTTTTGTAGCCACGACAGTTTGCCGATCCTTCAACCCTTAGAAAAGCTGGCCGATGCTCAGTTCTATGGCATCGATAGCGTCTTTGAAAACCGACCGCTGGAGGGAATGATGTTGAGGCGTCGTCAGCTAGGGGCTGCGGTACCGACGCTTTTGTGGTGTTGCGATTCGCGCCATCGTCAACGCCCCCGACTCGACTTTGCCTTAATGGGCAACGGGTCCTTTTGGGATGTTTGTGGTGCGATCGCGTTTCTCAAACAAAAAGGGGGAGCCCTGATTGATCGGACGGGGCAAGACTTCACCGAATGCACCGATGTCTTTCAATCGCTGGGAGGTTTCAGCGGACTGCGTACGTATAACTTTCAGTATGTTGCAAGCGCCAGTAAATCCGTGGCGCAAGAAGTTTATCAGCGCTATCTCTAATCCTGAGCTGGTTGACTGACAAAAGTTGTGAAAAAAAGGCTGAAGCGCTTTCTTTTTGGGGAACTGAGCATTTGAAAGAAGTTGGGTGGGAGCCAGCATTCTAAGATGAGATACCACTCACATCCTGAAATGCTGTGAAAAAAACTCCCGCCTCTACAATGCCTTGGAAACCTGGCTGGGTCAATCGCCGGAATGGGCTCATCTGAGTCATCTGAAAACCTGCCTATGGATGGTCATCGCCTTAATCCATAGCGGTGAAGCCAATCTGACACGCTGGCTCCCGCAGATGCCTTGTCGAGGCGAACAGGCTCAAAGTAAACAACGTCGTCTGAGTCGCTGGCTGCACAATCGCCGGATCAACACGCACCGCCTTTATAAACCGTTGATTCAAGCCGCTCTGGCCGACTGGCAAGACGAGGTGCTGTATCTCAGCCTCGATACCTCGATGTTCTGGGATGAATCTTAAAGGGTGACAACGAGCTAGGAAGCCTGTTGTATAAGCGATAGAGCCTCAAACCCGCGCTGGAAATACCGGCGT
>JBCBTQ010000135.1:0-15642 GCA_039818605.1 Cyanobacteria bacterium J06639_14
GGTTTCAGTGCCGTTCAAGTCCTCATCCGGCAGATAGTCCACGGTGCCATCCGCGTTGATCGTCACAGAACCATTGGTCGGGTCCGAGGTGTCGGTAACGGAGGCGTTGGGGCCAAAGCTGTCGTTATCGAGCACATCAATGTTGACCGAAGTATCTTCAGTCGTCGTTTCGGCGTCATCGGCAATGTCATCGACGGGGTCGACGGTGACCGTTACGGTCGCGGTTTCGGTATCCCCTGCCGCATTCGTCACCGTGTAGGTGAAGGTATCCGTGCCGCTGAAGTCTTCATCCGGCAGGTAGTCCACCGTGCCATCGGCATTGATCGTCACACTCCCGTTCGCTGGGTCCGAAGTATCCGTAACGGAGGCATTAGGCCCAAAGCTATCGTTGTCCAGCACATCGATGTTGACCGAAGTGTCTTCAGGGGTCGTTTCAGCATCATCGGCAATGTCCGTCACAGGGTCTACCGTGACGGTGACCGTGGCGGTTTCGGTATCTCCTGCAGCCGTGGTGACGGTATAGGTGAAGGTATCGGTGCCGTTGAAGTCCTCATCCGGCAGGTAGTCCACCGTGCCATCCGCGTTGATGGTGACAGAACCATTGGTGGGGTCCGACGTGCCCGTGATAGAGGCATTAGGGCCAAAACTATCGTTGGTCAAGACGTCGATGTTGACCGAGGTATCTTCAGTTGTCGTTTCGGCATCATCGGCAATATCTGACACCGGGTCTACCGTCACGGTCACCGTCGCCGTTTCGGTATCGCCTGCAGCCGTAGTGACTGTGTAAGTGAAGGTATCGGTGCCGTTGAAGTCTTCATCCGGCAGGTAGTCCACCGTGCCATCGGCATTGATCGTCACACTGCCGTTGGCCGGGTCGGAGGTGTCGGTAACGGAGGCGTTGGGGCCAAAGCTGTCGTTATCGAGCACATCAATGTTGACCGAGGTGTCTTCGAGCGTCGTTTCGGCGTCATCAACGATGTCATCGACGGGGTCGACGGTGACGGTAACGGTCGCGGTTTCGGTATCCCCTGCAGCCGTAGTGACTGTGTAAGTGAAGGTATCGGTGCCGTTGAAGTCTTCATCCGGCAGGTAGTCCACCGTGCCATCGGCATTGATCGTCACACTGCCGTTGGTCGGGTCCGAAGTGCTCGTAACAGAAGCATTGGGGCCAAAGCTATCGTTGGTCAAGACATCGATGTTGACCGACGTGTCTTCGGGGGTCGTTTCAGCATCATCGGCAATATCGACCCCGGGGTTTACTGTTACGGTCACCGTCGCCGTAGCGGTATCGCCATTGGCATCAGTGATAGTGTAGGTAAAGGTGTCGCTGCCATTGAAGTCTTCGCCGGGTGTGTAGTCAATGGTGTCGTCGCTGGTATCCGTTAGGGTACCTCCGTTGTTGACTACTGCTGTGCCGTTGCCAGGGGTTCCCACATTGGTAATCGTTGCCGGTGCCGTGCCCTGGTCATCGTTGCCCAATACATCCAGACTGGTAACCGAGCTATCTTCACCAACAGTAAAGTTATCGTCAACTGCATCGGGGATGGCATCACCTTCAATGTCAATGGTAACTGTTGCAGTATCAGTAACACCACCTGCATCCGTCATCTCGTAAGTAAATGAGTCCGTTACTGTTTGGCCACCACTTAGAGCGTTATAGGTTGCCGATGTAGTTGGGTCGTAGGTATAAGAGCCATCGGCGTTGATAGTCAGTGTGGCACCGGACGGCAGCACGATGGTTTCTCCATCCATGACAGTACTACCATTGATCCCTGTAACTTGCAGTCCAGTCTGGTTACCAGCTGGTGTGATATCGACATCATCACCGGTATCGTCAGTAATAATGTTGCCAGCTACTGTTGTGGTATTCAGGACTGAATATTGGTTATCCGTTGCACTGGAAAGAGCCAGAAACCCATTGGTGTCAAAGAAAACAGCCGAATCCCAACTTGAATCACCCGCATCACCAATCGCAATCTTCATGTCATACGATTGGTTACGGGTAATGTCAGCTGTGACGGTCAGTAGGACTGTCAACCCATCATATTCGAGGAAGGGATCATGAGAACTGGACGGGGGATTTCCTTCAGCGGTCGAGTTGTTAATGTAAAATCCGTCGTTTGTTGCTACGAACGGTGCCTCACTACCAGGAAATGCAGTGTTGTAAGACCCTGACAATCCATGGTTGATGGTGTTTACCGCAATTCCATCTGTGGTGCCAGGAACCAGTGCCAGGTTCGTGGTTGTGGTGTATTCGTTGCCAGTGATGAAAAATCCAAAGGCATCATTGAAGATTGTACCGACAAACTCTGGATACTCATCTGAGGCGAACGAAAAGACAAATGCAATGCGATCGGTAGCGGCCTGGAAGTCGAAATCAAATCCGCCTGCATCAAAAATATCTTCACCTGACAACTCCGCCAAATCACTATCTGATGCGCCAGCGGTCGAAGTTGTGGAAATACCTGCGTTCGCATTGACGTCGTCTTGAGTATTTGAGCCTGGAGCTGCAGTGGTGACATCACCTGTGACAATGACAATTCCGTCGTCAACCGGTAGGATGCTTTTACCTGCTCCTGAGGTGTCATTCACAAACGTGCCAAACTGATCAAATGAGCCGATCATGCTATAGTTACTTGCCGTGACTCCCTCGCCAAGAAAATTGGTTTCAAAAATGGATTGCACTGCGGTGTCATTTGCAGCCGCAGTCACGGTAAGCGCCAAGGTGTCTTGGAAGGATTGACTGGTAAAGGCTTCTGTGGTTACCGTACCGACCGTGAATTCCAGATCCCAATCACCACCCAGGTCTGCAGCACCGGTTAAGTCATTGCTGGCTGCTACATCCGTACCTGTAACCTCACTAATGCGTTTAAGCAAGGTTTGCCCATCGGCATCACTGGCCAATTCGCAACCATAGATTAAGAGGTCCGCATCATTTGAGAGGTGTTCACTCCAGCCCTCCATTTGAGCAACAGCTTGGTCGAAGCTGTCATTGGAGAGTGTGGTGTTGCCCAGTTGTACTTCGCCTTCGTTTCCGTGGGAAAGAATGTGGATGGCATCATAGGTGCTGCCGGACTGCTCGAGGACATTACTAATTTGAGTGATGCCATCTTCATTTGGGTTGAGGAAGCGAATTTCCAGGTTGCTGTCTGGTCGCGATTGCGACAGGTCTTCTAGCAGTTTTTCAGCGTTCTCAACATTGCCGTCAATGAACACCAACTCACGTGGTGCCGAAGTCTGGTCTTGTTCTACGTCGTTAGTAACATCATCGCTATCTGTATCCGCTGGCATGAGAACACAAGGGTAGGCCGAAAGAGTATCTGGAGAGAAAGGCAGGGCAAGAGAGAAGACTGTTTCAAGATTTTGGACTTTGGATTTTGGATTTTGGCCTATGTGAGTATTGGATATTAAGGGGTAGGTGGTGTCTAAGGTCCAGTTGCCGCCGAGGGTAGGGTTACCGATTTTGGTGGTGGAGGCGTAGAGGGTGGCTCCGGTGAGGTGGTGAAGTTTGGTGAGGAATTCTTCGCCGGCGTCTCCAGAGGCGAGATTACAAGCGTAGAAATAAATTTGGAATTCAGAATTGGGAATTCCGAGTTCCGAATTGGGGGCGATCGGGAGGGGCGAGGCATTGGGGGAGGGAGCGACGGGACTATCGCTGAGAGTGTTCACCCAATGCCTCGCCCGTACGGGATGAGGGGAAGATTTTAGATTTTGGATTTTGGATTTTGGATTATTGCCCCAAGTCTTGAGTTCCTCGGTGTAGCGATCGAGGGTGTCGAGGCTGAGGTGGGTGTTGCCGAGGCGGATGCTGCCGGGGATGGCATGGGCGACGATGTGAATTTCGCGGACAACATTTTCGCCATACTGGGTATTGAGAACACGAGTAATCTGCTGGACCCCATCTTTAGCGAAATCTAAGAGGTGGACTTGAATGCCCGGTTCAACACCTGCCAATAACTGTATATGGTTATCAACTGCGCGATCGATAAAGAGAACAGAGAGTGCCTGGGAGAAAATGTTGTCTTGCATGGTTCAGTTAGTGTCAATTTTCATGAAAAAACGATCTAATTCCCCAGTGGAAACAGTGAGACACGAAGAATCTCTGCCTTTTTCCTTTTGGCGAAAAAGCTGCAAAATCTGCCATCAATAAATCACTTACAGGGTTTACCGATGGCTATTTTGTTTAATTGGGAAGCGTAGTCTAAGGGTGAAATCCTGGTTTAGTGCAGAATGAAAGGATGAAATTTTGGCTTAGTGCAGAACAATCAGAAGGTATCGAAAGATATTTCACCGACTTTCCAATTGGAATGCAGTTGAAAAGTACATCCCTATTCAGGCCCTCAATCTAGTGATTAAAGTGGGTCAAAACAGTGACAATTAGAATGAAAATTCCTCGGCAAAATCACGAAGCATCGAGAATTTCCCTAAGTTCAAAGAGTCTTGAGTCTCATTTCTCAAGTCTTCTGATTTCCAAAATTTATATTGCCCAATGTTTTTTGTCGGCAAAAGGTGTAAACACCGAATTGTATTGCTTGCCAAAAAAGAAACGGTAGTTTCATGGATTGACATTAGCACCGTAGCGAAGTACTGATAGTCGATTATTCGATTATCCATTGAAGACATAGATGCTACCCTGAGGAAAATGTTCTTGTGCATGGCTAGTTAATTGAGCTTGCGTAATCATCGATATGTTGGCCAGCAGGGAACAACGTCAGCACCTCTACTGAGGTTGGAGGATATTTCTAGACGTTGACAACGTGTGTAAGTAGTTTTCCCAAAGTATTCCGTAACACGACAACCTTGATAAGTATTTGCGGCAACCCACTTAAGATCCCCTCTGCCAAGCAGTGAGATTTCATTATTTTCAGAGTCGGTCAATCGCAGCGAAACCCATGCGAGCATTGGACTTCGCCTCTGAAACGCTACCGATATATACTCAACCGAATTGTATTCATCTACTTACTTAGAGCAGTTCGATAAGCAGTCGAAAAAACACAAATCATACCAACTCAAGATTTTCAAGTTTAGACTTCGTCCTGAACTCAGTCGCTAGCCTAACCGCCCCCAAAAGGTAACGATTGAAGGCCCATACTGTACTGTGTTTAGGATCAAAACCTTTAGCCATTCAGAAGCTAGATGACATCACTTAGCAACGGCGTTTCTAGCTATTGATAGTTGATGAGGGCAATCAACTGCGGGCTGAAAGACTCCAAGGAACACTGGGAAGAGAGAACACTTTTAACCAATGGCTTATACAGACTATTAGTTGCCGCCTAGTATCCGACGGCGTCAGTTTTCGGGCTAATTCGATAGTGGAAGAGTGGAATGGTGGTTGACTGAAAGGAATAGTTGCGGGATCTCTGCCGCAGGTTTCTAGGAACAGGAGATGTCGCAAGCCGTGTGCGCAATCCAGGTTGCTGAAACCCAGCCTTATAGCGACTCACGAATTCTACAGGGTGCATAATTTGCCAGACTCATCAAGAATAGTAACTCAAACAAACTCAAAGTCAAGTATTCTCCTGTAGAAATCTCTCTGTTTTGCGTACTGTAATTTCAGGGAAATCATCCAAAAAAATGGAAATCCACGTAAATACCTCTAAATTTAATCTGCATCTTCTTTGGCAAAGCTCTCTTTTTTGCTAAGTGTTTTCCCAGAGAATTTAGATGTACTAGAGTATCTGAAACGCTCCATAAACCTGGTAGAAACATTGAGGCACCTGCAAGTTAGATGGGGTGCATCCCAATTGTGTATTCAAGCTATCTTGCCCTCTCCCTAAATCCCTCTCCCAATACTGGGAGAGGGACTTTTTCCGGCCCCCCTTCTCCCAACTTTGGGAGAAATGAGGGCCATTTGCAAAACTGGGATGCACTCAGTTAGATGCTGTCTCTTGGCTTTTTCCTGTTTCGTATTTGTGTATTCCAAGAGCTGATTTTTGGATTGGTGAGAATTCTATTGGTATTGTTGGTGGACAACTCACAATGGAACAGGCACAACATGCGGCATGATTTTTCATCACGCTACGCCGCCCTCTTTGATTTATCGTAGTCTTTGATGTTTGGGGATGCTATCGTCACCCAGTGAACGCCAACGTCATCTGCTGTAGTTTTCTCCAACTGCAATGGGTGACGTTTTGCTGTCGGAATCTGCTTACTGGGGAATTGGTAGGATGGCTTTCTTAAGGCTTCCGAAAGTTCTTGAGGTAGCCCGTCAGGGGATTAGTATTGTTAGCTCAAAGCTAATGTGGTGAACCTTATGCCTTCTTATCGCAGCACCTCACTACCGCCGCGCCAAGGCGCGATCGCCCCTGAATATCTGGAAGCTTATGCTGAAGCCGATGCGCAAGTTGGACAACCCAATCCGCGCTTTAAGCAGTCTTCGATTTATGCCAGTCGCTATATGACGGTCCGCATTGCTCTGGTCGGGTTCGAAGCTTTGAGCGATACAGAACTGGACCTGACGATTTTCTAAAAATCAACACCTCGTTTCAGGTCAATGCCTTTCTCGGCATAGTGCTTATGGTTGAATACCTCTGAATGAGTGCTCGCCAACTCAAAATAGGCCGGTGGATTTTTGCACCGGCCAGTGATGATGACTTCTGTGTCACGCGGCTTGCGAAGGAGAGCTTGGACAATAGGCTCCTCGGGTAACAACTCCAAATCGACGGTAGGGTTCAGCTCATCCAAAATAATGGTTTTGTAGAAGCCAGAGGCGATCGCGGTACAAGCAATTTCCCAACCCCGTTCCGCTTCTACATAGTCAATTTCTTGTTGCTGGCCCCGCCAGACAATGGCATCCCGCCCACAGCGCTGGTGGTCAACCAGGTTGGGATAACTTTTGCGGAGGGCGGCGATCGCGGCATCTTCGGTGTAGCCCTGCCCTCCTTTTAACCACTGCATCACCAAGACACGGTGTGATTTATCTTGGCTAATGCCGCGACCAATGGCTTGGAGCGCTTTCCCTAACGCACTGGTTGATTTGCCTTTACCATCGCCTGTATAAATCTCGACGCCTGCGATACCGGGAAAGTCAGCGTTGCGGTGAATGTGGGGTTTCATCTCCGAATGCAGATCCGCAATCTCAATTAAAGGTGGTGGAGCTGCTCGACCTGTCGCAATGACTTCTAAATCTTCTGGCTTTTGTTTGAGTGTACGCACAACTTCAGCCGCCGACAATAGGCCCAAATCCAGTACCGGATTGATTTCATCCAATACAACGACGGAGTAGAGGCCTGACGCGATCGCCCCTTTAGCCACATCCCATCCCCGTTGTGCCTCTTTTTTATCGAATTTGGTAATCGCATCGGGGCCAAAAAATTCGGCTCGTCCCGTACGCACTTGGTCGATCAGGTGGGGAAACCCTCGCTGCAGAGCTTCGATCGCGGCATCTTCGTCATACGTGCGGCCTGGCCCCTTTAAGAACCGCAGCAAAAGCACCCGGCTCTCCATAAAGTTTTGGATCCCCAGCCCAATTGAACGCAGCACCACACCTAGAGCTACTTGCGATTTCCCTTTCCCTTCGCCGTCATACACATGGATTTGCCCCGCAATTCGCCCATTATTGAGTTGTGCAGTGCGGATTCCGATCCCAGATCTCGTCATAGGGTTAATTTTTTTAGAAGCTCCGATCCAAGATTCTAGCGAAACGTCTGAAGAGACGATACCCTAATGCCTAGTTGGGAGGCAGTTGGAATCATGCCTTTTTCTTTACTAGTCGATGAAGCGGCAGTTTTTCCTCTGAGAGCGGTTATCTTTCAGAGTCTGTTACTGTTGGTGGCAATTGCCATCGAAGCAACTGTGCTACGCCGACAGTTACGGTTAGGATTTCAGCCCAGCATTCGCTATGCGGCTAGTCTTAATATATTTTCGGTTGTTATCGGGTGGATTGTGTTTTTGGGGTTAGAGCCCCTGCTGCCAATTTCGGCCCGAACACAAATCATTAGCTATATCTTGTTTGGTCATTTTTACAGCAATTCAATGGCTCGTGGCTTGGGAGCCGCGATTGTTGCGATTGGTCTGATCGCCTTCTTTATAACGTTTTGGGTTAAGGCGAAAGCCTTGGAATGGTTAACCTGGTTATTGGGTGTCCCCATTGTCAAGCCGATAGAACGGACCAATCCTAACCGCATTCGGTATGGGCGATCGCGTCCTGATCGAGCAACAGCCTCGCCTCATATGCTGGCAGTGCTACGGGCCAATGCCCTGAGCTTTACCGTCATTTTGCTGTTGCTGCTATTGCGCACCCAGATTGGGCAGGGGATATGATTCAACTTCTCAGAGCGCTGTGGGTTCGACTCTCTAATTTCTTCTTTCCCAAAGACTACTTTTCTTGGCAAACGGTCATTTACCTGGGGTTCTTTTCGCTGGTCATGTCTTGGGTGGCAAGGTTATCTGGCACTCTCTGGATTACAGAAAGTATTATTGCCACAGCAGGCTGGATCTTTTTCGCTCTGGGGATCGGATGGTTTTTGGAAGCCAACAAAGTCCGTCCTTTTGGCATTGCCCTGTCACCTTGGGTCGCGGGCGCGATCGTTTGTATCTATTTCTTCAATCTATTGCCCTTTGGGACTTTTCCCATGGCGATGATGTCATGGCCTTTGGTCTCTGTGGCAATTGCTGCAATGCCTCAATTCCTTTCCTGGGAACTCAGACCTAAAGTTCCCAAGCCACCCGCACGACAGCAGCTCATCTTAATGCTACTGATGGCACTGTTGTTCAGTAGCTGGTTTCAGTTTTATTTTCGGTTGCAATCTTGGTTTGACGATTATCCTAGCCTTGTCGCGGATAACTTCAGGAATAGTGGTTTTGTGTATCGCTTGGCGGAGCAGCCTGAAGATAAAGCTAAAGGAGTCTCACTGCTATCGGCAGCAGAACAAGAAGTTGTTAACTCGCTGAAAGATACTCCTTGGCCTTATGTCGAGCGCTGGCTACTGAATTTGAATGACCAACTTGTCAAGCTCGAAACGGAGGCAACGGGTGTCTTGGATGACTCGCTTGAACAAGGATTATGGCAGCTCCAGGCACGTCCTCGGAGCCTAGAAGATGGGTATGCTCTCGATTTGTTGGCTGTATGGTCAGGCCCTTCGTCAGATCCAAGGGGCTATTACTTTGAAAAAACGTGTGTTATTCATCCGCGATCGCGGCCATCATCGAGTGGTGCATCTAACTCTGACAATAGCCGGTCTAACGCAACGCCTCAGATGGCAGCGGTGGAGTGTGAGTTAGCCACGCCCAAACGCTCAGGAAAGCCCGATCTCACAACTTCGTGATGGTGAGTAATGCGATGTATCTTGTCTGTACGGGGTTATGCAAAAGGATGTTTGAACTGCTATGAGCCTGTCACGTATTTGGGTCATTGCCAGCAATGTGTTTAAGGAGGTTATTCGCGATCGTGTCCTGTATCTGATCGCGTTGTATGCAGTCTTACTGCTAGCTGTCGCCGGATTACTCCCCCAGATTGCGGCAGGGGCCCAAGATAAGATTACCCTCGACTTAGGACTTGCCGGAATTCATCTATTAGGGTTGATTGTCACGGTCTTTGTCGGCACCAGCCTGATTAATAAAGAAATCGAAAAGCGTACCGTTCAGATCCTCATCACCAAGCCTATTAGCCGCCTCGAATTCATCGTTGGCAAACATCTTGGCTTATCGGCAGTTTTAGCGGTCCTTTTAGCTCTGCTGACAGCCATCTATTTGGGCATCTTAGCTATCAACCAAATTGCCTTTTCTTGGACAAGTATATGGCTGGCAGTCCTGTTTACCTTTATCGAAATGGCGCTGCTAACTGCCTTCGCCATGCTCTTTGGGGCCTTCACCAGCTCGCTGTTGGCAACCCTACTGACACTTGCCATTTACTTTATGGGGCACCTTAGTGGCGATATCGTAGCTCTGGGGCAGTTAAGCGAAAACGCGGGGCTCCAAAGAATCGCCAATAGTCTATACCTGGTCTTACCAGACCTAGAACGGCTCAACATCCGGAATGAAGCGGTTTATGGGCTGTCTCTGCTGCCTTCGGCGCTAGAGTTAATCAGCCATCTGGCCTATGGATTGTTTTACATTGTGCTGCTGTTGACCCTATCTGTGATTGTTTTTGCACGGCGTCAGTTCTAAGCAAAGGTGAATACTCAATCCGGTTTACCCACTCCCCTAACTGAGCGACGCGACAGGTCGTGTTGTTACAGAGATCACCTATTTCCCATAATGGGGGTTAGCCATTCGGATTCGGTAACGCCACTGCCCCCCAAAATTCGCTAGCCTAGTCAAAAACATGGGTGAGGTGCGCGGCAAAATGGGGAAATTGGAAGCTTTGCAAGGGCTGTTTGCAGAGATGGAACTGGCTTTGGTGGCCTACTCTGGTGGAATTGACAGTACCTTAGTGGCTAAGGTGGCTCATGACATCCTGGGCGATCGCGTCTTGGCCGTCACAGCCGACTCGCCTTCATTGATGCCTGAGGATTTGGAAGATGCCAAGGTCCAGGCGGCTGAAATTGGGATTAGCCATGAGATTGTCACGACTCATGAAATGGACAATCCTAACTACACGAGTAATCCGGCCAATCGCTGCTACTTTTGCAAAAGCGAACTTCACGATACGCTCAAGCCCTTGGCTTGGAAACGTGGTTATCCCTACGTAGTAGATGGTGTCAATGCTGATGACTTAACCGACTACCGTCCAGGCATCCAGGCTGCGAAAGAACGTGGGGTGCGATCGCCGCTAGCTGAAGTCGGTATTACGAAGCTAGAAGTCCGCGAAATATCGCGATCGCTAGGCTTACCCTGGTGGGATAAACCCTCCCAGCCTTGCCTCAGCTCCCGGTTTCCTTACGGCGAATCGATTACCCCTGAAAAGCTCCATCGAGTAGCCCGATGCGAACGCTACTTGCGCCAATTAGGACTGCGTAATCTACGAGTGCGATCGGCAGGCGATACCGCCCGTATTGAACTTCCCCCGGAAGCCATCAAAGATTTTGTCCAAACCACGGATTTACCAACCCTCGTTACGGCTTTTCAGGACTATGGCTTTACCTACGTCACCCTTGATTTAGAAGGCTATCGTAGCGGTAAGCTAAACCAGGTTTTAGCCATGACAGGCACTTAGACATCACAGTAGAGGGTGGAGGGTAGAGAGTAGAGAGTAGAGAGTAGAGGGTAGCAAGTCCAATCTCAGGTGCCTGCAACCCTACATTTTTCTTCGAAAAATGGCTTTCACTTAAGAACCTGATCACGCTCTAATTCCGAACTCCGAGCTCCGAATTCCGAATTCAAATTCCGAATTCTGTTCCGAATTCAAACCCCCATCACTCTTCCACTCTTCCACCCTCCCACCCATCCACTCTTCAGGCTTCATCCTCCACCATTGCTCGTAGCACCAACGCGGGATCAACCCAATTGCCTTGATACTTCAGCCCCCAATGCAAGTGCGGCCCCGTTGTGCGCCCGGTCATACCAATACGTCCAATACGCTGGCCACTACGAATGGACTCACCTTGGCGAATCTGAATACCGCCGCTGGCATCAACTAACCAGCGATCGCCATCCGCTTCCACCACAACGTGCCCCTGCAGATGACAGTAGACGTGTAGCCACTCGCCGGACTGAATCACCACGCTGGTACCACAAGCAGTATCATCCGAAACGCTTACAGCTTCACCCTCCCACCAGGCCCGAATATAACTACCCATAGGAGCTGCAATGTCTAAACCATAGTGGAATCTTTGCCCGCCGTAGGGATGTTGGCGATAGCCGAAAGGTGACGTGTAAGACACAAAGTCTTCAACCGGAAAAGAAGCCGACTGCCAGGAAGATGCAGGCGATTGAGCAACGCTTGATAGAACCTCTTGGGCCTCAACAGTGGAAGGCGAGTTCCCTAACTCAGAGACACCCCATATTAGCCCTCCCAGCACAAACAGACCGATAAGGCCAAAGCGCAGGGAAGGATGCAGCGACGGTGGTGGCAGTCTTGCGCTGTTTTCAGCTATTGGTCGCTGAAAATGCTGGGAATATAGAGGTGGGCGTCTACGTTTTGACTTGCGACGAACACGACCCAAAGGCGAATTCGGGTGCATGGGAAATCATAAAAAGAGCTCTATATAGTAATTATGTACTACGCAAAGTCCCTTGTAAAGCTATTTGAGTTTGGGCAGAATCAGCGATCGGCAAAGGGGGCTTCATACAGATACTCATGAAACCCCACAAAGTTGACTTCGTTACGGTTATCCGCTGTGATTGTTCCTCCAAAGGGCTAATAAAAGTCCTCAAAACTCAGTTAGCCCTATGTAGTTGCGAGCCTTTGGGCAGTGCCTAGAGGTTGGCAAGCACTTGGCGAGCTGCCGCGATCGTGTTCTCAATATCCTCATCGGTATGCGCTAGAGACGTAAAACCGGCTTCATATTGAGAAGGTGCAAGGTAAATGCCAGCTTCCAGCATGCCACGATGGAAACGGCTGAATTTATTGGTGTCCGCTTTTTTCGCATCGTCGTAGCTATGCACCGGTCCTTCCGTAAAGAACATACCGAACATACCGCTGATATTACCGCCACAAACCGTATGTCCGGTGTCGCGGGCGGCAGCTAGCAAGCCATCAATCAGCGTTTTCGTTTTGGTTTCAAGTTGCTCGTACGTGCCAGGACGCTGCAAGATTTCCAGCGTTTTGATGCCGGCAGTCATGGCCAGAGGATTACCCGACAACGTTCCAGCCTGATATACAGGACCAGCCGGAGCAATCATTTCCATGATGTCGCGCCGACCGCCATACGCGCCTACAGGTAAGCCCCCACCAATAATCTTGCCTAACGTCGTGAGGTCAGGCGTCACCCCATACTTCTCTTGTACCCCCCCGTAGGCAATCCGGAAGCCAGTCATGACTTCATCGAATACCAGTAGGGTATCGTGCTCTTGCGTGAGTTCCCGCAACCCTTCTAAGAAACCAGCAGCTGGGGGAATAAAGCCAGAGTTACCAACAATGGGCTCCAAAATGACACCAGCAACTTCGCCAGGATTTTCTTCGAGCAGAGCCTTAACCGCATCGAGATTGTTATAGGGAGCCGTGAGTGTGCTTTGGGTCGCGGCCTTGGGGACACCTGGTGAGTCAGGCAAACCCAGCGTTGCCACCCCAGACCCGGCTTTAACCAGGAACATATCGGCATGACCGTGGTAATTGCCTTCAAATTTGATGATCTTGTCACGGCCTTTGAAAGCGCGCATTAGCCTGAGCACAGCCATACACGCTTCAGTGCCAGAGTTGACAAACCGTACCATTTCGATGCTGGGTACGGCGTTGATGACCATTTCGGCCAAAACGTTTTCTAAATAGCAAGGCGCGCCAAAACTAGTACCTTTTTCCAGAGCCGCCGCTAGAGCCTGTAATACTTCAGGATGGGCATGGCCACAGATGGCAGGCCCCCAAGTACCGACGTAATCAATGTATTGATTGCCGTCAACATCCCAAATATAGGCTCCCTTGACCCGATCAAACACAATAGGCTGTCCACCGACCGATTTGAACGCCCGCACAGGGGAACTTACACCGCCGGGCATAAGATTTTGGGCAGCAGCAAAAATGTCTTCTGACTTGGTGGTTTTTAATGGCGCAGTACTAACCAAGGTTCCTTTCCTCTCTGATACCAGTCTTCGCATCAGGGCGATCGCGCCCTTTCTTGTTCAACCAATTTTTGAAGCAGTGATTATTATCCTATTGATCGCCCTGACAGACTTGGGATGTTAAGAACTGTTCTATAGGTGTGGAAACATAACCCTTACGACAGGTCCTTTGAATCTAAGGTCTTTTGTAGTCCTTGGCGGGCTGCCCGAGCATTGCGCCGCCACATGGCTGGCTTAATTCGCCGTAATGCAGATGCGGGGAATCGTCGGTTCCATTCGGCTTCATCTAGCGCTTCCAAGTCCGCTAGTTGGGGCGCAACATTCTCGGCATAGGGCTGAAATGCTTCGACATCAGTTTCTTGAGCAAATCGCTGATTCCACGGACATACATCCTGGCAAATATCACATCCTGCGACCCAGCCTTCCATCTTGTCCGCGATCGTGGGCGGCAACGTTGCGGCGCGATTTTCAATGGTGTGATAGGCAATACAGCGATTGGCATCAACGACAAAAGGAGCTGCGATCGCGCCCGTAGGACAGGCTTCTAAACAACGGGTACAGGTACCGCAATGGGCTGTATGGGGCACATCAGGCTCCAGTTCCAGATTAGTCAGCACTTCCCCCAAAAAGACCCAAGAACCATAATCACGAGTGATGACATTACCGTTCTTCGCGATCCAGCCAATGCCTGCTTGCTGAGCCCAAAACTTGTCTTGTACCGGCCCTGTATCGACATAAAAGCGGGTTTGAGTATCAGAGCTGAGAGATCGCAGCCACTCCGACAACGCCTTCAATTGCTTTTGCATCACCCGATGGTAATCGCGGCCCCAACCGTAGCGGGAGATTTTGCCATGCTGATCGTCATTGGGGCGTTGGTGAGGCGTATAGTAATTCAACGCGACACAGATGAGCGATCGGACTTCCGGCATCACCTGATGAATATTCTGGCGTCTAGGGTTTGCCATCCAGGCCATATCCGCTTGGTATCCCTGAGTCAGCCAATGTTGCAGGGCGGTGTTACGAGCCTCAATCGCAGACGACGTCACATCGACAGAAGCAATCCCTACTTTATGAAATCCTAAATCTAGAGCCTGCTGTCGTATCTTTTGCGGACTAACCGAAAGAGGCATCAAATGATTTATCCCGGTTATTGGTTATTGGTTATTGGTTATTCGCTATTGGTTATTCGTTATTGGTTGATGATTATCAATAGTTGCTCATTACCGGCAGGGTAGGCTTTGAGTAGGGGATCGACGTTTAAGAATAAGGGTTGGTAATCCAGCCGTTCTGCTGTGGGAGAGCTTGCGCTTCTACAGGCAAACATCTTGGCGGAGCTAGGATCCAAATCCTTCATTCCAGATTCTCTTTTCGCCTAACCAACCGCAATCGTAGTCGCTTCAACATCGGCTACGGCGATCGCAGTTTCAACGCGAATAGCCCCTTCAACTTGCTCAGCCACCGTTACTAATTTCTGCAATATCTCACGACTAGAGGCATGACCATGCAGGATAACGACACGTCCTCGCTGGCTAATCAATAAATTTGACAGGACTTTGTGATCGAAGCATTCGCGCAAAGCAGCTTCAACTCGCTTCTGAAGGCCATAGTAATCATACCGACCATCCAGCCCCACCCGTTCGGGAGGAATCGCCCGGAACCAAGAGGGAGTAGCATTTTCTCGATGCCAGACTGACAGACTCCCTTTCTGACTAGCCCCTGCAAACGCTAGTTGACAACCGTGATAGACGCTCATAAGCTGGCCCCCCAAATCCCTTAATCAACCATGCAATACACCAGACTGCTTCCAGATACTTCTTCCTCGGCGGAATTAATCCTTGAGAGCTGTACCCCTGACTATACGAGCTCGAAAGCACCATTAACCTTGTTCAAACGCTAACTAACCTAATCAATTTTTTACATTACAGCATGTATCTTTGAAAACATTCAATGACATTTTATTAACCACTGCTTCCGCAAAAAGCGTGTCTGTCTTCACACCAGACGGCTGTTAGTCCACGCCAGATTGCCTTGATTAAAGAGCCACTG
>JBCBTQ010000136.1:0-15642 GCA_039818605.1 Cyanobacteria bacterium J06639_14
CAACCAACTTCCGCAAACTTGCTCAGCGGGTTGAGCGAGCTAGCGGTTGAGAATACTCAAATTCGAATTCTCATTTCGTCGGCACAAACCGGCAATCCAGCGGTTACACAATTTCTCGATAACCACGCTGAAGGGGTCGCTGATATTGCGTTTCGGGTCCGCAATTTAGAGGCTCTTGTCGCGCGAGTCAAGCAAGCGGGTGGACAGATACAGGAGGCTATTCATACGCGGGAAAACGAGACTGGCAGAGTGCACTGGTGTCGGATTGCCGGCTGGGGGAGTCTGAGCCATACGCTGATTGAGTACCCGCATACTCAAACAAGGCCCCCTAACATCCAATTGGAACCAAAAGCTGAGACTGCTAACGTCAGTGAGAGTAGTGCCAAGCTTTCTCCAGAACGGTCCTTAGACAGTCTGGAGCAACCCGATAGTCAAGGTTTACCCTGGCTAAGCATCGACCATGCCGTCTTAAATGTACCGTTAGGCCAACTAGAAGCCGCTGCAACCTGGTATGAAGATCAGTTGGGATTTGCTCGACGACAGCAATTCGCGATTGCCACGGCTCAATCTGGTTTACGGAGTTTTGTCCTGAAGCATCCAGAGGGGAATGCCACCCTACCTATTAATGAACCCACGTCGCGTAATTCCCAAATTCAAGAGTTCTTAGAGTTTCACCAGGGGGCCGGTATTCAACATGTGGCGCTAGAAACCAGAAATTTGGTGCAAACAGTCGCAACCTTAAGACAACGAGGCGTTCCCTTTTTGTCTGTACCCTCAACGTATTATCAGCAATTGTCAGAACGGCCCGGATTTTGGCATCGCGCCGGGGATTGGGACGCGATCGCGCAACAACAAATCTTGGTTGACTGGCCTGCTGACGAGCCGCAAACCCGCTTACTACAAACCTTTACGCAACCTGTCTTTGAGCGACCCACTTTTTTTTGGGAATTGATCGAGCGGCAGGCGAAATCTACCCGGACTGGCCTGAAACGGGTAGAAGGCTTTGGAGAGGGAAACTTTCAAGCTCTCTTTGAAGCGATCGAACGGGAACAACAGCAACGAGGAAGCCTGTGAGATGGAAAAATAGAGGGGTGGTCTGTCATAAAAATTCATGACTTGGGTATTGCTAAGTTTGAGTTGTCGCTGCCCCTTACAGAGGGAATTCACCTGACATGTTTCGCATTTTCACGGATTTTGATGGCCCGATCATGGATGTGTCGGAGCGTTACTACCAGGTGTATCAGTACTGCCTTGCCGAGACACATGAGCCAGCACAAACAATTACGGTCTTATCAAAGGAAGCTTTCTGGGAGTTAAAAAGAGCCCAGGTCCCTGAGCGCCAGATTGGCCGTATTTCAGGATTACATGACGATCAAGCCCGACAGTTTGCCCGACTGCGGCGCGAAACCGTTCACTCCTCTGTTTTTCTGAAGCATGATCACCTGATTCCAGGCGCTACCGATGCCTTGGCCAAGATGCAGGCCCTCAATTACCACTTAGTGGTGGTGACGATGCGACGGGCTAACACCCTGAACACGGCCTTAATCGACCATCAATTAGAAGCGTTCTTTCCACCAGAGGTGCGCTATTGCATTCCCGACAACTACACCAAAACCAGTGACGAGATTGAAAAAACGCGTCTGGTGGAAAAAGCACTCACCGAACTCCCTGCAGCTTGTGAAGCTTGGATGATTGGCGATACTGAGGCCGATATCACGGCAGCGCAAGCCCATAATGTGCCGATCGTGGCTGTATTGAGTGGGATTCGCGATCGCGAACGCCTGGAAACGTACAAACCCGACTTTATTGTGGATAATCTCCAGGCGGCGATCGCGACGATTCTGGCGCAAATTCCCTCCCACGTCACGGTGACCAGCCATCAACCGTTATAGACGCGGCTCCGCCATTTGTTCAACCGCGCCTCCGCGATCGTGGCATAGCGCCGAGCATCGGCAACCTGTGCTTCTAAAGTCGCAATTTGACTCGTTTGCCAATCAACTTGTTGTTGCCAGGGAGCTGATGCGTCGATACCTTCAGGCAGCACCGAGGGTGCCCAACCGTCGCGCAACTGAGCCGCTCCAATGCCTGCTAAGGGGCGTAAGTCAGCGAGTTGCTGCTGCAAGCGGTCAATCGTCTGTGCCTGGGTCTGAATAGTTTGTCTCAAAGCCTGTTCAGCTGCAGTTGGGGACCCATAGCGGCTTTGTACACCTTTGACCTTGGGCTTCAGCGCTTCCCGAATAATATCAGTCACATCCACCGGGGACTGACTTCTTGGGGTAGCCTTGCTCAGAATAGACGCGGCTAATTGTGGCTTGTTATCAGATGCAAGTCCCTTATCACTGCTAGAAGCACTTCGCAATAACTTCAGCATGTGAGTAAATCCCACCAGGGGTTGACCCGTTTGTGTTTTATAGCCCCGATAGTAAGGCACCACATTTTCGCCAAACACTTCCTGATATTCATCACCGTCCAGATAGGAATCAATATCCGCCTCGAAGCCTGCAGTATCTAAAACAGTGCTGTGATACTTCATTTCTTCAAAGCTGTGAGGAGCCCGACCCAGCAAATGCTTGAAGTTGAGCTCGATCGCCCGATAGCGATACAACGTATCGAAAAAGCGCGAACGGTACAGGTCTGATTTAGCCAACTGACGAACAAATTCACGCACACTTAGCTCCCCGTGCTTCAGCTGGGATTCCGGTACGACAAGCCGCTCACTCTCCATCACATGAGCGTTACCGAAAACCTGACGGTAAACGGCTCGAATAACCACATCGATATCTTCAGCCGAAAACCCTGGATAAAGTTCCACGGGGGGAGTGTCAAATGCTTGCAAGCCCTGATACTGCTTCTGAAGCTCTCTTTCACCGGCTACATCAGATGTGGAGGCAAGGGAGATCGTGGTTATGGAACTTGATATCCCAGACTGTGAGCGCATAAACGGGGGCGTCTCGGCCATCGGATGCCAACCCGGTGCAATATTCGTAGGCGGAATAATCATGCTGGGTATGTTCGAACAGATAACTCGGTTCAAGCGAGAAAAGCTACCGACATCGCGGCTGTGATCGCTCGCAGAACTCCCCCGCAAAAGTTTAAACATGTGCGTGAAGCCCACCAATGGTCGCCCAGTTTGAGTTTTGTATCCCCGGTAATAGGGAACTGTATCTTCCCCAAAGACTTGATGGTATTCATCACTATCAACATACGAGTCAATTTCAGCCTCGTAGCCAGACCTATCGAGAATTTGTGTATGGGCAATCACCTCTTCATAACTTTCGGGAGGCCGCCCTAGCAAATGCTTGAAGTTCAACTCAATGGTGCGAGAGCGAGGACAATCCTGAAAAAAGCGAGTGCGATACAGTTCCGATTTTGCCAATTGGCGCACAAATTCGCGAACGCTAATGTCACCTTGAGTTAGCTGCGATTCTAAGGCCGTCAAACGCTCACTTTCCATGACGTGAGCATTTCCCAAAACGTGCCGATAAATGGCTCGAATAACGGTTTGCACCTCCGCACCAGTAGCGCCTGGCCATCGGCGAATAGGATCCGTTTCATCAAAGGATCGAACCCCTAGTCTCGACTCTGGATTTACGGTCGGATTGACGAAGGTACTTACCATTTTTATAGTCTCCTTAACTAGATCTTAAAACCCTCATTCTTAAGGGGATACCAATACACAAACCGGTGCATTCATGCGGCTCACTCAATGGAAGGCAATCAAGGGTTGACATCAAACCGCGTTCGAAAACTGCCATATTTGATCCAATATTGCTTGAGTTCATGACCCGGTGTTAATAGACTGGCGCGGACGCGATACAAGAGGACCTGGCGATGATTGCCCATCCAAACCTTACCGACCGGGTCAACTGTAATGACGGTCCCACCTAAGGTGGAAACACACTCAGAAAAGCGCTCGATCGCGCCATAGTCTACCGTTTCAAAAATAAAGAAGCTGCCTGAGCAAATCAGATGGCGACTCCGGATCCAGCCCTGGATTTTTTTCTGAGCTTCAGGCGGCAACATTGATGGCTTAAGGGCATCTAGAGTGGCTAAAGATTCTTTATTGGGGGATTGTAATTTCATGGGCAAAGCTCTCACGCTTCTCAAACTTCAGGGAACCATGCTCGGATCCCCACACCTGCTGATGCGTTTCTACATCTAATCCTCGATCTAAACTGGCCCAGGTAGACTCGGTAATTTCGACGTCGCTAACCAAATAGGTTTGACAACCATTTTTTTCTATCAGGCATAAATTGCCCGGTTCAACTGATCCTAAAAAACGGTTTCCCTCACGCCTGAAAATCATTGAACAATGCTGACGTCGTTGGATGCAATCAGGCGTAATCGTCTTTAAAATTGAGGGCTCACGAGCTGCGCCAGCATAGACGAACGAATCGATTAAGCTGTAGTTTTCAATGTAAACATGATCACCTTTATCCACCAAGCGATGCACACCTTGGCGATAAGGAGTCCACAAATCGTAGTCGTATACCTGTTCCGAGTAAAATCCGATGGCAGCAAAGAAATCAAAAGGTAGAGGCCGAAAAAAGACGTGGATATGGGCGTATTGACTAGGGTTTGCTGCCGCTTGTTGGTAATTACTGAAATCTCCCGCCATCCAGCGTGCCAGGGTTAACATTTCGCTGGCTTGAGTCTCGGATGTAAGCGGTAAGGAAGAGTTCATTGTGGAAAAATGCGTTTGCTAGAAAAGTTCCTAAACTGGAGCTAGGCTCCAATTAATAGACTATCAAGGTCCATCAATCCACCTAAGACTGGCGAATCTCAGAGGAAAAAGAGGCTGTCACAACCCCGGAACCCGCACTCGTTTTAATCAAAGAAACGCGGCAGCGCACATTAGGGTTGACGAACCAGATTTTCTCCTCTGCTGCCGCCCGGTCATAGGTGGTCGAGAGAATAAAGATTCCATCTTCATTCAAGCGATAATCACCTGCGGCTGCCATGGTTTCGGCATATCCCTGTTCTCGCAAGAGCTTGCCGCAATTGGGGTGTTCTGAGCTTGGCACGGGCACCAGAACCGATGAGCCTTGTAAAACTTCCTCCCCCTCATCCCAATCAGAATGACCTTCCCAACTCATGCGGAAAGGAGAAACAGCCTGTTCGGGCTCCACACCATAGGCTTTGCAGAGATCAACGACGGAGGGCTCTGCACACGTGAGAGCCACAATATCAATGACTGACTCAATCGCTTCAAAATGCCTAAATGCCAAATGATGAGCACTTCGCTGCGATCGCCATTGTCCGATTGATTGTTGGACAAATTCCTGAATATCCATCAAAACTGCATCTCTTTGAGGTATGGAACAAGGTGTTTTATGGCGAAGGGATGACTGTATTAGCCTGCACCCAGCCGATAGATATTGGTGGGAAAAAAGTCAGAGTTCAACGCTCAAGTTAGCGCTAAACTCTGACTCTTCAGCGGTTTAGCCAGTACTCGACTCTGCAACCAGAATACGGATGAACAATCTAAGCATTCGCAACTTCGGTGATTTTGAGAATCTTGCCGCCTGTCTTCTGAATGTTTTGAATCTTCTGAGAGAGCTGAGCGTAACCAACCTCAAAGGTCGTATTGCTCTGGGTTACACGAGCCCCAAAGTTAGCCTTGGTAATAGCGATACGGAAACGCTTGCCCGTGTTGCTGTAAGCCCCTCCGCCCTTGGCTGGAGACACAATCTTAGTCGGTAGGTTGCCCCCAATATCGCCAATCAAACTGGCAGCTTTACTCGAATCACTTGTAGAATTCCCCCGATACAGAGAGAATGTCCGGTTGAAACCAACATTCTTCAGTCCTGTTTGAGTTTGGCTACCCCGGCAATAGGGAACCGTATTTTCACCAAAGCTGGAATCGTACTCCTCGCTATCGAGATAGGAATTGATTTCCGCTTCGTATCCTGCGGTGTTATAGATTTGCACATGCTCCGAAATTTCAGTCTGGTCCACTGGAGCGCGCCCTAGCAAGTGCTTGAAGTTCAGCTCGATGAAGCGATAAGGAGAACTCGTCTCGAAGAAGCGAGAGCGGTAGAGGTCAGACAGCGCGATCGCTGCCACAAAGCCTTTAACACTCAGATCACCATTCCGCAAATAAGATTCAGCGCTTGTTAAACGCTCACTCTCCATGGGTTGTACATTACCCAAAACCTGCTTATAAGCTGCACGAATCACAGCCTGTAAATCTTCTTCAGTGGCATTAGGGCGTAGTTCTAGCCCAGCCGTATCTTGTAGCCAAAGTGCCATATGAAATGTTCCTCCAAAGGATGAGTTATCTAAAGTTGAAGTATCTAAAATCAAAAAAGAGCGCACGCTCGGCAAAAGCAAGCAACCAGCCATCGTTACTTGTTCGGCGAGCGGAGTCATGTACGCTGCAGCAGTTCCTCTGGAACTGATATCCCCCCAGACAACGCCCCTTATCCCCTTTAAGGAGACTACGTGACTCCACTTAAGGGACGCTGACAAAGACCTAAGCTAAGCCAGCTCAACCACGCTGAGCACTTTGCCGCCACTCTTAAAAACAGACTGCATTTTCTGCGACATCTGACTGTAGTTGACGATGTACTCTTGGGTCGTTACATGGTTAATCTGAGCACTGCTGCCAGAGTTGCTGACAGTAATTCGGAAGCGTTTGCCAGTATTGTCGTAGGCACCCGTTTTACCCAACGGAGCCTTGATTTTGGTGGCTAAGTTTGACCCTAAATCGCTAATGAGTTTAGCCTTGCCACCTGCGTCATTTGTGGCAACGCCACGCATTAAGACAAAACCACGGTTAAAGGTGACATTTTTAATCCCAACCTGAGTATTGGCCCGACAGTAAGGAACAATGTTTGCACCGAAGTGGGAGTTGTACTCTTCGCTGTCGAGGTAGGAGTTTATTTCTACGCTATATCCCTGTTCGTTGTAGAGAACCACATGTTCCGCGATCTCTGCCTGATCTTGAGGCGCACGACCCAGCAGATGCTTGAAATTGAGCTCGACAAAGCGATAAGGAGAAGCACTTTCGAAAAACAAAGAACGATATAGATCAGATTGAGCAACCGCGCGAACAAACCCCTTAACTGTGATATCCCCATCCCGTAATAGAGACTCAGCTGTGGTGAACTGTTGCGACTCCATCAAATGGACATTGCCCAACACCTGCTTATAAACTGCCCGCACAACGGTTTGAAGTTCATCTTCAGTTGCGTTAGGGCGTAGTTCTAGCCCCTCTGAATCGGCAAGCCAAAGCGCCATGGTTGCTTGTCTCCCTAATCGTGGTATGTAAAGAAATTGAATTGAGTCAAGTCCTTCTAACTGCTTGTGCAGCTCTGCCGCACAAGCAGTTAAGGCCTCAAGATTTTTTATTTAAACCACGTCCAATTTAGGAACTCGAGTTTTCCCTGAGGGCAAAGCCAGGAATCTGGATGTGGTCAAGGTCTCAATTAAGCAGTTGGACTTGATGTCAGAGGCTGCAACTGAAAGGCCCGAAGGGGGTGCCACCGGGCCGGAAACGGACTAAACAATCTCGGTAATGCTGACAATCTTGGCCCCAGTCTTGTTAATGCGCTTAATTTGAGGCGTCATCTTGCTAGCAGGCACGATGTACTCATTCGTGCTAACGCGACGGGGGGCATCAAACTTAGCTGCAGTCACTAGGATCTTGAATTTCTTCTCGGTTCCAGAACCGACAACTGTTGCGCTAGAGGCCTTGATTTTAGTAGCCGTATTGCCCGCAACGGCTGACACCAACTGGGCTGCTTTCACACTGCTGCTGACTTGAGCAGGACCACGATTCAGAGCAAAGATGCGGTTGTAACCAACCTGCTTGGGATTTCCTTCACTCTTTTCACCACGGTAATAGGGAACCACATTTTCCCCGAAAGCGGATTGATATTCGTCGCTATCGACATAGGAGTCAATCTCAGCGTCGTACCCTTCCGATACGCACCGCACAATGTGCTCAGAGACTTCTTTTTGATCTTGAGGTGCCCGCCCTAAGATATGCATGAAATTCAGTTCAACGAAGCGATAGGGCGCACAGGACTCAAAGTAACGAGAACGGTAGAAGTCTGACTTCGCAACAGCCCGCACAAAGTCGCGGACGGTGATGGCGCGATCGCATAACTGAGATTCTGCTGTGACCAGACGCTCGCTCTCCATCACATGAGGATTCCCGAGAACCTGCTTATAGACAGCACGGATGATGACTTGAACATCTTCCAGATCACTGGTAGGCCATAGCTCAAGCATGAGGACTTAATCTCCTGGTAATAATAAATTCTTTTCAAAAGCCCGATGTTAGGCATCGGCAAAACAGGCTCGGTTGCAACCTGAACACTCCAGTTCCTCGGCAAAGTAGGTATAGACATCCCTAAAGATGCCACTAATTCACCATGGAACTGGAGTAGAAACCTCTAAACAGCGGTAATGCTGGCAATTACGCCGCCCTGCCGATGAATCCGCTTGTATGCTTCGGAAAGCTGATCAAACGGCACCAGATAGACCTGATTAGAGCGCCGGAACTTAGAAACCTTGCTGACAGTCTTAGCTCGATAGGCAGTTACCTCAATCCGGTAAACCTTGCCATCAGCCGTTGCACCAACTCCTTGACGCTGACGAGCCGCAGTAGGTGGATTCCGGAAAGTTGCACCATCACTACTAGGAGCCACCACAGGCGTGGGTGTCTTTTGAATTACCAGGGAGTTCAAACGTGGGCTCTTACCGGCCAAGTCCCCTTTCAAACTGCTAGTAGACGCCCCACGTACCATCTGGAATAGATGGGTGAACTGCACCATACTCTCACAAGCTTCCGTCTTGTAACCCCGGATATAAGGGACAAAATTCTCGCCAAAGGTCGCTTGATACTCGTCGCTATCGATATAAGAATCGATATCAGCTTCAAATCCTTCTGTATCGAGAATGGTGCTATGCATCCGCATTTCTTCAAGATCCAGCGGCGTGCGCCCTAATAAATGCCTGAAGTTCAATTCAATCGCACGATAGCGGGGGCAGCTTGTAAAGAAGCGAGAGCGGTATAGATCTGACTTAGCAACCGCACGGACAAATTCGCGTACGCTTAGCTCTCCCAGCTTGAACTGAGACTCAGGAACAGCCAGACGCTCACTTTCCATCACATAGGCGTTGCCTAAAACTTGACGATAAACAGCATTGATGTAGGATTCGGCTTCTTCATTGGATCGACCGGGTACCCATTCTACAGGGGGAGTCTCGTCGAATAAGCTGACTCCCAATCTTGAGGCTGGTCCAAAAGGCATTCAAGTACTCCTTGTTAACGGTAAAGGTTAAGCAAGTGTTGCAAAAGGTAAAGGCCAGCGGCCAGGGCTACAGGGCTAAAAACGCCCAAAAGCAGAGAAAAAACGACTTGCTAAACCCCCCATAAGCTCAGGCGCAGCCAGTCTTAAGGGGGATTTATACGGTTTGTTATGAACAATCTTCTAATAGAGCTGACCTTTCTTCTTAGAAGGGTTCATCAATGTTTACGTTTCGTTTAAACTCTGGTTAGACGTTATACATACAGCAAGTGAATTTTCTGGTCCCAGGTAGGTGCAAGCGTAACGGAAGCATCGACTGATGATTAACGGTTGAGGGTTCATTGTTGCTCTTCTGTCGCGAATCTATGGCTGAAAGTTATGCGTTGATGGTTGATTGTCTTATGGCTTGATGGTTTATAGTGCCTGGGGCTGGACGATGACCGCTAAACAAACAGCCCAATCACAAACGACGGTTTAGGCTTCCGTACTGCGTAAATTTCCTTCTAAAGCGGCTGCCACGACATAATGATTCTCATCCTGGCGCAGGTTCGCAAGGAGGCGCTTGGCTTCGGGGTGGTTAGAGAGACTGAGGGTGGTGGCCGATCGCCAGCGATCCCGCCAATTCTCAGCAGTCGCCGTTTGAGTGAGCAACGCGATCGCCTCTAACTCGGCCGCGCTATTCATCAGCGGCCCTAAAGCCAAAATGGCCGTTTCGCGAACGGTCTGGGTATCATCTTGCAGGCCCAGTTGCACGACCGCTAGCAACACATCACTCTGATCGGCCTCCATCAGAATCGACAAAATTGTTTGGCGGAGTAGCCAGTGCGTGTTCCGGCAAAACAAATCCTGTAACAAGGGCAGCGAGGTGGAGCCAAATTCAAAGAGCGAATTGGCCGCCTCGGCGAGCACATTTGCATCCTGCTCTTGAGCGAGGACCTCTTGCAAGATTTGCCAAGAGGCGTCGGTAGGATGATTGCCAAGGCCCATCATGGCCAGTCGCCGAGTTTGAAAATCTTGCGCCTGCGTGAGTCGCTTGAGGACTGGCACAGCAACATCCGCAGGCATTTGAGCCAGCTCATTCAAAGCTTGCCGACTTTCATTAATCGATTGGGATTGTAGTCTGGCTTCTAGTTGCTGGAGGCGATCGCGGTCATCCATCATTCCACCGCTCCTGCTCGCGTGAGTAATTCCACCGCTTGCTTAGCGCGGAAAGATTTCTGGGCTTCGCTCAGAGCTGTCCCGCCCCATTTGTTGTGGGGATGCACATCAGCCCCGTGTTGTAATAACAGTTCCATGACTTCCAGATTGCCCTGGGCAGCGGCCATCATCAGAGGCGTCCAGCCACCGAGATTGGCCGTATTGACGGCAGCTCCCAGGTCAATTAAAACTTTGGCGGTATACAGATGGCCTCGGTCTACTGCCAGGTACAAAGCCGTATCGCCAATTTTATTGCCTGTATTAATCGCTGCCCCCATCGCCAATAACCGTTTCACAATCTCCGTCTGACCATTCCGCGCCGTCAGCATAAGGGGGGTTTCAGCATAGGGATTGCGATCGCCGATGTTGGCACCATAATCCAGCAGCAAAGAGACAATTTGCGGGCGATCGGCTTCAGCCGCAAAAATCAAAGCTGTGTAGTTGGCAGCGTTTTTAGCATTGACTTCAGCCCCATGGGATAGCAACAATTCGGCGATGTCAGCATAGCCCTCAGCGGCAGCCCACATAAGTGCTGTGTTTTTGCTTTGCCTGTCAGGATCCTCATCCCGAGCATTGACATTCATGCCTGCTGCTAGTGCCTGTTGAACGGCAGCGATATCACCTCGGATAATTGCGAACAGAAAGTCCCGTTCAGTGATCGGCATTATCCGTATCCTTAAGTTCGACCTTAAAAACTGTGTCGACAGGGCGCTGGGCAATCATCTTCTCCCAGCCCAGCTTCTCCAAAAAGACCTCACTATCGCCGGTTTCCACAACATCCACACCCCAATTCCCAGGCTGTAGAGCATCAGGCGAATTGCTTGTGGGGGGCGTGGTTTTGAGTCCCCCCAGAACTAAGATGTCAGGCATGGCATTCTCGGGATGGTGCGATCGTCGCTGATGCCCCAGAGCCTTTGCACATAGTTGTCCTACCTGTTGAGCCGATAAGGTATCGCCAGGAAACAGGATTTCCACAATCCAATGGGGATGATCCAGTAATCGACATTGCAATTGTTCATCGCTGTTTAAGCCTTGCTGAAAGACGTCAGCAAAGGACTGACGGCTCAACGGTGGAAAGTCATCAGGTGAGACATCAAAATTGTGCGAAAGCAACATCCGCTCAGACATAGGATAAACCCGAACTCATTTTCTTCATAAAAGTTAATACCCTCCAGACTACCATTCGCAATGAGCCTGCATATTGATTTATGAAAGGCCGATGGCGCTGATTGCAAGACTAAGCGGTAATCTGAATGAAGAGGATTTTTCCTCGGTGCAGCCCTGCCACGCGCACAACCGGAAAAAATCTAGCTCTGGCTACCTCAATGGCTGCTGAGCTTCTCCAGCTTGCATCAGGGCTAAGGACTCTCTCCCCAAATTCATGCCACCATCATTGCGAAGCCGTCAACACCCACTCATCCGCCAGTTATCTCAAGCGATTGAAGCTACCTGGCAGCATAGTTTGGAGTTGTCTCCTTACACCATTCCTAAAGATCTGGGATATATCGAGGGCAGCCTAGAGGAGGAAAAGGTTGTCATTGAAAATAGCTGCTACCGGACACCACAATTTCGGAAGCTTCACCTAGAACTAGCACAGATTGGTAATGGTCTGGACATCATGCATTGCGTCATGTTTCCGAATGCCGATTACGATTTGCCTATCTTTGGGGTGGATCTGGTGGGTCGGAGCGAAGGTGCCATTAGTGCCGCCATCGTCGATCTCTCGCCTGTCAATGCTGACCATGCGTTGCCGGAAGCTTACCAGACTTATTTAGCGAAATTACCCCCTGTTGAGTTTTCTCACCCCCGTGATTTACCAGAGTGGGGCGATATTTTTTCCGACTTTTGCCTGTTTATTCGTCCTACGAATCCGCAAGAAGAACAGCTTTTTTTGCAGCGGGTCAGAGATTTCCTTAGCATCCATTGCCAGGTTGCAACCACTTGTCAACCGCTCACATCCCCCAAGGAAATTCTGGGTGTGGTGAGCGGCCAACGCAACTACTGCACTAAGCAACAGCAAAATGATAAAACGCGTCGCATTCTAGAAAAGTCTTTCGGCACAGAATGGACAGAACGATACATGAGCACCATGCTGTTTGATATGGATACGGAGCGCCAAGCCAGTGACATCGTTCAAGTCAAACAACGGTAAACAATTCACCTTAGAACAGTTGTCAGATCAGTTAAGCAGCCCGAGCATTAGAGATCGCGTGCTGGCTATGGTCGAGTTGCAAAAAGATGCCATGCCAGCCCAAGCTGCTTACCCCCTCATCCAAAAAGCCCTGGGCGATGAGGCCGTTCAGGTACGGGGCATGGCAGTGTTTTCTTTGGGGATTAAGCCAACTGCGGCCAGTCTCTCGCAACTCACCTATATTCTGGAATCGGATCCTGACTACAACATTCGTGCGATGGCTGCTGGAGCCCTGGGCTATTTGGGCGATCCACTAGCCTTCAAGCCATTAAGGCATGCTTTTTTTGAAGATACGGATTGGTTAGTTCAATTTAGTGCGGCTGTCTCACTCGGGAACTTAAAGGATCCGCAGGCGGTGGATGTTTTACTCGAAGCGCTGGACAGCGATCGCACCCTCCTCCAAGAAGCGGCGGTTATGGCCCTGGGCGAAATTGGAGCCCTGGAACAAGTCCACCGAGTTTTAGCATTGGTCGCTTCTGAGGACTGGATGATGCGGAAACGAGTCGCCGATGCCCTGGGCAACTTACCCTGCTCACAGAGTCAATCAGCCTTACGGTATCTTGCCGCCGATTCACATTCTCAGGTGGCTGAAGCGGCAGCGCTAGCCCTGAAGCGTCTGGGGTAGGAGAGTGGAAGGGTAGAGGGTAGAAGAGGGGAAGGGTAGAAGAGGGGAAGGGTAGAGGATAAAGAGTGGAAGGGTAGAAGAGTGGAAGGGTAGAAGAGACAATCGCACTGTAAAGACGCTGATATATCGCGTCTCTCTCCCCCTCCCCTCCGTAGCATCTGTCAGAGACAATCGCACGGTAAAGACGCGTTAGCGCAGCCATGCCCGGAGGGCTTTGATATCGCGTTTCTCACCCCTCCCAAAACATCTAACGAAACTGCTTTAACTGAGTAATCAAGTGATCAAAATAGGGCTCCAATTGGGAGGTCTCTCCTTCGAGACGCCGTAAGCTAGCCTGCTTAATACCTTCAAGTCCAACAACCATGGCATCTAAAGGAACCTTGAGTTCTTGGTACAAAAGTTGCATATGATGGAGTCCCTCAGGGCTGGTGTAATCTGTACGTTGCCCCGCAATGCCATAAGTAATGCAGCGCAGAAAATGCCAAAAATCGCGCCAGCAAGCGTTTGCTCGTTCTGCTGGGTAAAGGCCACCCCCAGGTTGTGTGATATCTGGAAATGTTGCTAGGACAAAGGCGCGAGCTTCATCGACAATGGCACTCACCTGCTCTCTGAGCAATTGCACGGCCGCGATCGCGGTTTCTGCTGTAGGCGCAAGGGTTTTGATTTGCTCTAGGTCCTCATCGGTCAGATAGCGAGATTGATCATCCGCTGCCTGAAAAGAGTGAATCACCTCTATTGGATAGGTCTCATGCCAGGTCTCAAAACTAACAATGCGGGATTTTTTAATCAGCTCCCGCACTTTTTCACTCAGATGGGGTGGGTTCATTGTGTAAGTTTATTAAGTAAAGCCTACTCTTTAAGTAAGCTCTATTTTCTCATTTTTGGGCGATCGCAACACTTAGAGATTGGATCCTCTTAAATACTTCCAAAATTTCATGTATCCAGAGAAAAATAAGCTTAAAAATTCCACCTTCATGCAGGCAAAAACCTCGCCGCTGGCCAAAGTGTTGCGCCTTCTAGATTTCACATTCCGAGCCAGGTTCCTAGAGACAACACACAGCACGGTGATCAATTTAGAGCCTTAGAGGTTAGCCATAAACTAATTTCTATTGCACTAATAGTACGGTCAAAGCTCAGAAAAACGCGAGATCATGAGAGTTTGATGACGATATATCTCTTATCGTGTAAATATGTTTCTTTTTTGGACGTGTGTAGAGGAAAACCTGAGTTAATTTCATGTGCAGACTGAAATCAAACGTAACTCACAGGAGTTGCCTGCCTCACCCAAATTAATAGGGCAGAAAGCGTTATGGCAGCGCAGACGCTATTGAAGTGACTCGCATTTTACGCACTACAGCCTGAGCTGTATGGCAAACGGGCTTCTGATAAAAACATTTCACTAAAGTGCCTGATATCCATTCGGGAAACACTTTTGTTGTCAAAACGTTAGGTCATCTGTATTTCAATTTCTGGCGCTAGTTTCAACTTATTTTAGGAGAGTCAAAATGCTCAATCTACTACTCATTGCAGTCCCTGCACCTAGCACATTTACCTGGGGTCCTCAAGTCGGAATTGTAATGATTCTCTGCAATATTGCGGCGATCGCCTTAGGGAAGGCTTTCATGCGCGATGTTGCCGCTCAGCCTGCTTTACCTAGTCAATACAGTAAGTACTTCGGCGGTATGGGATGGCCTGCGCTCTTGGCAACCACCAGTTTGGGACATATCTTTGGCATGGGGGCCATCATCGGATTGTCTAATGCCGGTATTCTGTAGCGGTCTTTTAGGCTATCGATAGAACTCCTCATTACTGACTTGGGCATAGAGGTGATTGCCGTTGAGAGTGAGCTGTAAAACCTTCTATGCTCAATGACTTTTTATGCAGAAAATTCGTGATGCCGTCCATTATCACGGCTGTAAATCAATGATTTGGAGGGACCATAATCTGTTTTTTGAAGATTGCAAATGTGAGAGAAGACTGTGTTCTCGGTTGGTGATGCCCCCCAAAGATTTATCTTTATCCTATGGAAGTAAGAGACGCTATAGTGTGAACTGAGCACGATCGCACTGATGTCATGGATATTCGTGAAATTAGGGAAAATCTACAAAATTCAGACTATGGATATCGCCTCAAAGCGATCGCTGCACTCCGCGAGCATTCTCTAGAAGTTGCCCTCCCATTATTAATTAAACATATTCAAGATCCTGAATTTTTGGTCCGCTCCTTTGTCGCCCGAGAGTTGGGCCAGCAAAGAAGCGCTGATGCTTTTGCTGGCCTCCTTGAGATCATGCGGTTTGACAACACGCCTAACGTCAGAGCGGAAGCTGCTAATTCCCTATCACTCTTTGGCAGAGCCTCTGTATCTCACC
>JBCBTQ010000137.1:0-15583 GCA_039818605.1 Cyanobacteria bacterium J06639_14
GGGGGGGACGCTGGGTAATTCGTTGGTATAACTCGGCCGCAGCAAGCATCGCCAGCGGCGGGGCAAAATAGTAAATTCAAAAAGCCGTCCAGATGTCAGCAGGAAGTCCCGAGGCAAAAGTCCGCGCTGGATTAATACTCATGCCGGAAATGGGTGCGGCAATGATAATGAACAGCGTCACGAGAATACCTGCAAATACGCCCGTGAACTCATGGAGTTTCGGATGATTTGAGACGACCAGGACCATTGACATCAAGCCAAAGGCCATGCCTGCTTCGGCCACCAAAGCCGCACCCCAACCCCAGGCCCCCGGTATCGTCACCACGTAGTTGACCGGCACGCGCGTAAACGGATCGCCTAACACACCGGCTACTAAAACAACGCCCACCAGCCCCCCAATGAACTGGGCCAGGACATAAAAAATCGCATCCCAGGCAGCTAATTTGCCCAATCGATAGAATGCGAGCGTAACTGCAGGGTTAAAGTGCGCGCCAGAACGTTTGCCCCAAGGGGAGTAGATAATTGCGATCGCACTCACTCCCATTGCTATTCCCATCAATACGCCTCGCAGGAAGGCATGAGGAATTAAGGAAGGCACTGGCGACGATTCAGCGTAGAGCAGCGTCGCAAACAGCCCCGCTGAGACCATGAAGGCTCCCAACTCGGCCCCTTCCATCAAATATTCCGGCCAGTGAGCTTGCAACGATCGCAACATGATGAGTTTCCAGAATGCCTGCTGTAGTTTTGTCCGTTACTCCATCAATGGAAGAATAGAAGGGTGGATGGGTAGGAGCGTGGAAGGGATATTTGCTTGTGCAACTCCCTAAACCCCCACGACACTGAGGGGAATGCGATAGCGATGATCAAAGGGACTGGTATAGTGCAGCGCGAGTGTTTTACTGTGATAAACCTGGGCTGGAATGCCGCTGCCACTGGGGCACCTCTTTCAGTCGCTCAACTGCCGAAATACAAAGCCGGACATCCGCCCCACGATTCGCTAAATGACGAGCGGCGCAAATGCCTCCGCCCCCTTCCCCCCCGTTCCCGCTAAGACTACAATCTTGGCCTTGCGCCAGCTTTTCCCCAAACATTCAATGGCCTGCAGAGCCAGATTACGGCCTGCATTCTCCATCATCTGGAAGCGATTAGGCCCCAGTTCTTCAACAGCCAACCGATCCACTTCGATCATTTGAGCTGTTGTAACCGCAGGGACAGCAATAGCCGTATCCGTTTGAAATTTCATGGTTTTGCTAGCATCATGAAGCTCTTTATTCCCAGGCTTTGCTTGTTCAGGTTGTTGGTCAATGGTCAATGGTTGGTGGGGAACAGCCGGGGCAGGTTTTGATTAACAACGGTCTCATTAACTCACACAGTGCTTAGCTGAACCTGCCCCTACGGTTTGCCCTCCATCACCCCATCACTCTTCCACCCTTCTACCCTTTCACCCTCCTACCCTTCCCCTCCTGCCCTATTGCTCCTGGTAATTCCACGTCAAACCACCATCAACGCAGAAGGTGCTGCCGGTAATGTAGCTGGCGTCATCAGAGGCGAGAAAGGCTACGAGTCCTGATACATCGCCCGGTTGCCCTAATCGTCTCAGAGGGATGTTTTGTAGCAGCGTATTGAGCTTTTCAGGGTCATTCAGTAGCTTGGTGTTAATGGGGGTTTCAATCGCCCCTGGAGCCACATTATTGATGGTGATGTCGTAAGGTGCGAGTTCCACTGCCAGATCACGCGTGAGCATTTTCAGGCCACCCTTACTGGCGCAGTAAGCTGCAAAGTTCGGGAAGGGTAGTTCTTCGTGGACGGAGCTAATGTTGATGATTTTGCCAGGCCGTTTAGTTTCCATCAGATGCTGGACGACGGCTTGAGTCGCAAAGAATACACCTTTGAGGTTGACATTGAGAACGGCATCAAATTGCTTCTCACTTACCTCCCAGAAGGGAGCATGTTTTTCAATCCCGGCGTTGTTGACCAGAATATCAAGCTGGCCATAATGCTCAATACTTTCCGACACTAAGCGCTGCACATCTTCTACCAGACCGAGATCAGCGCCGATGCTATAGCCGCGATCGTTGTTGCAATAGCCGGGGGCTATGTGACAGTTACCGCCAGCAGCTTGTACCTGCTTCACGGTTTCTTCTGCCCCTTCTGGATGAGAGCGATAGTTGATCACAACTTTGGCTCCCGCTTGGGCTAGGCGAATCGCGATCGCTTGACCAATGCCTTGACTACTGCCTGTCACCAAGGCAACTTTACCGTCCAATTTCATAGGAGTCTCCTTGCCATTACAGTGAAAAGTGCGGCGAAAGGATTGTCACGCTTTTCAGGATAGAGACGCCGACAGACCCTGTCTGCCTGAAAAAGTCAGATGTTGGCGGCTATGGGACAACCTCAGAAGATCACTGAGTACGATATCACTCGATCAGGGCATTGAGATTCGTATCGCGATACCAGCCTATGGCAGGCTATTCATTGCACGAAACGCAAAATTCCCGACTTTCAGGTGATACCCTCGTCCCCAGCAATGCTCCTAATTCTTCAAAAAATCTGAATACGATGTGTCGTGCCCAAAAGGCTGAGAACCGATATAGGCTGGGCGGATGACCCCCCTTCAGCATGAAAACACAAGCGTTACCCTGTTTAAGGGTTGAGTGTATTCCTTTATCAAGGGATATTACGAGAAATTGGCTCAATCCACTGACGTGTAAACGTTTGCCATGGTTTACACCATTTCATATATGGTATGGCGTTACACTGAACCGCAGAGCTGGGGTAGCTTGCTACCTGCTATGCACATCCTTGCAGACCCAATCGGGTTTTTGAAGATAGTTCCAGTAGGGGTTTTATGAGCAATATCCAAGAACAAATTCAAAAAGAGTTAGAAGAAGCTCGCAGTACTTGCGACACTGAGGGCGGAACTTCCGCTGAGTGCGCAGCTGCTTGGGATGCCGTAGAGGAACTGCAGGCTGAAGCTTCTCACCAGCGACAGCAAGTGCCTGAAAAGACTTCTCTTGAGAAGTATTGCGACGATAATCCTGATGCGGATGAATGTCGCGTTTACGAAGACTAAATCAACACACACGGCTTTAGAGGAGCTGCTCGTACGCCAGGAGCAGCCCTCTAGAATACATTTAGTCAAAATTTGGGGGCTGGGCGATCGCTGCCATGCTTGGTAAGGTGACTTATCAAAATCAGGGGACTACCATAGCTTGACGTCGAGGCACGCAACTCACACGGCCAGTCTTGCTATTCTGCTGGGTTCAGTGCAGTGAAGCCTAGCCTACCAATTCCTCTTTTTCGGATAATTTCTTTTTCAGCAATTACTTGGTTGCTTGTGACATAAACGATCGATGACACTTCAGGTTTACGGCATCCCTAACTGTGGCACCTGTAAGAAAGCCTTCAGTTGGCTAGAGAATAACAATATTGAATACGACTTCATTGACACCAAAATTGCTCCTCCGACCCGCGCGATGATTCAAGACTGGGTCCAAGCCTTAGGAGCTCGTCCCATGAGGAATACCTCTGGATTAGCCTATCGCGCCTTGGGCGAAGAGAAAAAAGAGTGGACCGATGAACAGTGGGTTGACGCCTTTTCTGGAGACGCCATGCTATTGAAGCGTCCCCTGTTTGTAAAAGATGGCAAAGCTGTTTTGGTTGGTTTTCGAGCTAAGGAAGAAGACCTTCAATCAATGTTCGGCTAGCGGTAATGCCGGTAAGAGCAGGTTCAGCCAAGGTTGATGATCGCAAGCCACACTTGGCCATCACAACCTGCCCTCGCCAAGACAGCCTAAAAGTTCTCAAGGATACGCTGAACAATTTGCATTCCCGTTACCGCCTGCCAGCCAAAAAGGCCCACCAGAATGATGTTCAGGCTGATGTGGGTCAGGCGTGCCGTCTCATTTCCCTTTTGCATGAAGGGCACTAGCGCGGCAGACGTTGCAATCATGCCGGTCATGCCCAAACCCACCAGCAGGTGAGGACCGAAGAACAGTTTGCCGTTGTTGATGTAAGTCACTGCCATGCCGCCGATGGTTCCCAGTACCATGAATGCCAGCAGGGCCGAACCCAGCTGATGGTGACGGATATTGAACTTGCCCTTGATCAGAGTTTTCTTATCGTCCCCTTCGGCATAGCGCGTCCGCCGAATCTGAAATCCTAAATATCCGGCGTAAATACTCAAGGCCAACAGTCCCCACATGATGATGGGATGGCCAAAATTCAACCAGGGCTTAATGGGGTCTAGTGCTCCGAGATCCATAATGTTCCTAACAACGAATTTCCTTTACAAAAATTATAGATTCGCAGCTCCCTGAGGGCTACCCATCGGGGCGAGAATCTTGCTGACTTTGGCTTGGCGATTGCAAGCTCTCCAGTGCTTCCCAAAACGAATATGCCACCAGAGGCTGGGTAACCATCATTGGCATAGACGAGCATCCCTAGCAGATGGGCGATGGGCATTTCATGGGTCTTTTATAAAAGTCCACCTCGAAAACGAGCTATCCCAACCAACATGTTTGCTAGAGCTGTGGTTGAGCATAAAGATTTTGCACAATGGGCTCAGTCTCAACGTTTTTGAAGCGTCGTTTCAGGAGAAGTGCCGTCCATAAATCTTGGGTAGTGGCCGTGTGTAAAGTCTGATTGGGGTCGTACATTTTGGTTGACTTCTAAGTTCATCTTTCTGAACTATGAGCGGCACAATGCCCCTAATGGTCTAAACCATATCGAGTAACTCCCTAAAAGTTCATTAGAGACCATTCTTGCCGCTACTGGAGCAATTCTAATGACTCAAGCTTCGATCAAGTCATTAACAAAGCCATTAAACTTTGTCGAATTTCTCGCCTGGGAGGCTGATGGCGCTCAGTACGATTTGCTGGCTGATGGGAGTTGGATCGAAGTGCCAGAAGAAGCTGAAATTAGGGAATTTCCAGGAAAGAATTTACCAATTGCAGTCGTTCTGTAGGATGGGCAAAACGAAGTGTGCCCATCGACAGAATGGTCTTGACTGATGGGCACGGGCAAAGCCCTTTTCCCATCCTACGGTCTGTATTATCGCAGCGTAACGCACCAAAGCATGGGTATTTTTATTTCTGGAAGTCTCCTTAATAGTGCGATCGCCTTAGAACTAGCATTCTGGCTTGCTGAGTTTGTTCGTAGAAGGCTGATTAAGATTAACTGCCTGACTTTAGAAGTTGAGCCAGTCGGAGACAACCGAGTCAATCGTCGGCCAGACTTGGCCGTAATTAAGCCAGAACATCTAGAAATTGGGACATTTGCAAGCGCACAGCCCTTAAGGCGGGAAATTCCGGTAACGAGAGAATCCAGAAGCCAGGAGTCAGGAGGGCAATGGCTTCTGCCTCCTGGCTTCTGCCTCCCTCCTCAGCCGGTGCTTCCCGGCTTAAACCATATGCCTCGGCGCTTGAAGGTGCTTGTCCCAAACATTTCCACCCCCTCGCCAAAATCCAAAATCTAGTTGGGCAAACACGTTATGCCATTAGTTAATGGATGTCATACCCAAACAAATTGGGATTAACGTCGTCTAAATTAAGATCCGCCAGTCCATATTCCGCCCAGCGACGATCTACCAGTTCCGCCGTCTCAGGATCCGGCGTCAACTCATCGCTCCAGGGGCGATCGCTCTCTGGGTAAATCTTCGTCGTTGCATCGATGCCCATGCGGCTTCCCAGACCCGGTCGCTCGGTCGCAAAATCCAGACGATCAAACGGATTCTCCGGCAGAATGAACACATCTCGAGCCGGATCGACCTTCGAGGTGACTGCCCACATCACCTGACGGGGATCGCGGATATTAATTGCCTTATCCACCACAATTACGAACTTTGTGTACGTAAACTGAGGCAACGCCGTCCAAAAGGCGAGAGCGGCCCGACGTGCGTGTCCGGGATAGCTTTTGTCAATAGAAATGATGGCTGCTTTGTAGCTCAGCCCCTCCATCGGCAAGAAGAAGTCCACAATTTCTGACACTTGCATCCGCAGAATCGGTGTATAGATCCGGTTGAGAGCCAGAGCCATCATGGCGTCCTCTTTGGGAGGGCGACCGCTGAAGGCTGTCATATAAATCGGATTTTTGCGGTGGGTCATGCAGTGGAAGCGGATTAGTGGCGCGTCATCGCGGGTGGGACCGTAGTAGCCAATGTGATCCCCTGCTGGACCGTCTACTGCTGTTTCGCCAGGGGTAATCGTGCCCTCCAGAACAATCTCGGATTGTGCGGGCACCTGCAAATTTACCGTTTTACAGGGTGCCAGGTTGACCCCTTGACCGCTGTAAAGTCCGGCAAAGAGCCATTCTGACAGGTCAATCGGCAGCGGTGTCGCAGCCGCCATAATCAAAAGGGGATCGACCCCGATCGCGATCGCGACTTCCAGTTTCTCGCCTCGTTCTGCTGCTTTGCGCAAATGACGACTCGGCCCCCGCACAGAGAGCCATTGCACCGTTGCGGTGTTTTGCGACTGCATCTGCAAGCGATAAACGCCCACATTGGGAATCTTGTTCTCAGGATCTTTGGTGACCATTAACCCCAGCGTGATCACCTTGTCGGCATCCCCCGAGTACACGCGCAGCAGCGGTAGCTGGTTGAGATTAACCTCATCACCCTTCAGCACCACTTGATGACAGGCGGGAAACAGGTCGCGATCGGGTTTTGCCTTCACCACATCAAACAAAGCTTTGCCGAGTTCAACAGCCTGAGAAAACTTCTTAGGCGGACGGGGTTGATACAACAGCGCCAGCTTTTGACCGATCGCCTCCAGTTCTTCGGGGGACTCCATCCCAAACGCCCAGCAAACTCGCTCCAGGGTCCCCAAGGCGTTGATCAGCAATGGCATGGAAGCGCCCTTGACGTTTTCAAACAGGAGTGCGGGTCCCCCTGATAGCAGTAAACGATTGGCAATCTCAGCAACTTCCAGCTCGGGATCAACCGGCACCTTGATGCGCCTGAGTTGCCCTCGCTCTTCTAATTGATTCAAAAAATTGCGGAGATCCCTAGCCATAATTTAAGAAACGTAAAGCGCGTCTTCGTTCATTATGGATGAAAGTGTGTAGCATCAGCTTGTCCAGAGACCCTGTCATTTCTGGAAAACCTTTAATGCCGTCTTTACCCAAGTGCAGCAGTGAAATCCTATAGTGAAAGCTTGTCTAGTGTTCAGCGAATAGGTATGCGCTCCGTTTACCGTACAGCTCTGCTTTTGGGAAGTCTGCTCACCTTGACGGGCTGTTTTAACCGGCTCAATACAAGCGCCATCGAACGCGAAATCGAAGCCGAGATCGAAAGTCAAAGCCGACGCATCTCGATTGATGAAGTGCGTTGCCCGACCGGACTGTATCGTCAGGCGGGGGCTTATTTTCGATGTGTTGGCATGTTACGTCCGGAAGGACAGTTCACCATCAATGTCACGCAAACGGACAGTCTGGGGAATGTCGAGTGGGACGTGCCCAACTCGCAGGTCATGCTTAATCTGGCCAAGGTCGAAGAAGATCTGCAAGAAGCCTTTGCCAAGCAGTTTTCGCGGCGAGCCTCGATTGACTGTGGCGAACTATATCGCATTAATCAACCCGGCGAAGAATTTGAGTGTCTATTGATTGGTGGTATCCCGGTTGATCAGGCCCAGATTACGTCGCTGATTGTCAAAGTGGATCCGGAAGGCAATCTGAATTGGTACGAAGTCCGTGAAGCGATCGCCCCTGTCGCGAGTGCCGATGCGTCAGATGAGGACGAAGATGCGGATGGTGCTTCCCCTGGCAGTAGCGATTCAGCGCCTTCCGAAACCTCCGATGGCCCTGCTGCGTCTACCGATGAAGGTGAAACTAGCCAGGGTAGTGAGGGCATTGCGGGCTCACGCGAGATCAAGCCGCCTCGGATCGATCCATGATGCCGATTTAAGGGTGAGCGATCGCACTGGCGAGGCATTGGGGAATGACTGCAGGGTTCGCCAGAGTTTGGTCCCATGCCTAGTCTCAAGGCTCCCTCAAACGCTAGTGATTTGAGTTAACCTTTTATTAACCTCTTCTGGCTCCTTTGTTAATCTTTGATACAAGTACTTTCGCTATCCTGACCTACAGAAGGCACGTTTCAACGAAAAATCAGGTTGGTAGCTGCCAATTCTCTGAGATTGCGATCTTTGCCCTAAGCGCACACTCTTTCCTATGACAACTGTATTTGATTTCTTAGCCAAAGGCGGGCCTGTAATGGTGCCCATCCTGAGTTGTTCGGTCCTAACCATTGCCACTGCTTTTGAGCGCAGTTGGTTTTGGACGCGACTGTTGCAGCGGGAGGGTCAGGTCGTGCATGAAGTGTTGGATGCAGCGCGGCGGGATTTGGATGAAGCTGCTGCGATCGCGGCCCAAGAAAGAGACAATCCAGTGGGGCGTTTCCTTCTGGCTCCTCTGCGGCTTAAGAGCCCTTCTCCTGAGACCTTTCGTCTCGCTCTGGAGAATGCTGGCGATAAGGAATTTGTCAAAATGCGCCGGGGTGACAAAATTTTGGAGACAGTTGTTGCTGTAGCGCCCTTGTTAGGACTGCTGGGAACGGTTACGGGTTTGATTGCCACGTTCAGTAACCTCAACATTGGTGGCGGGGGGAGTACCGACACCTCACAAGCGGCATCGGGTATCGGGGAAGCTTTGATTACCACGGCAGCGGGCATGGTGGTTGCTATTGTGGCCTTGCTGATATTCCGCGTGTTGGTCACCCTGCAAGCACAGCAGATGGATTACTTTTCCGAAGCTGGCAACGAGTTAGAACTCATATACCGGCAATATTGGTATGAACCTGCTTTGACTGCCACGGACAATCATCAAGATCTGCCGCCGAAGCCGGAAGTCTTCGCTGGTGAACGATATTGATAGCACTGCTAACCCCCACTTAAGCGATTATGCGCTTTCGACAGAGCAACGATACGCCACCGCCTCAGGTTGACCTGATTCCCATGCTGACTGTGATGATGGGCGTCTTGGCGTTTTTTGTCGTCGTCACACTGACATTGGGCAACGAGCAATTAGTGGATATGCAACTCCCGGCGGCCCAACCGGAAGATCAGCCCCCTGCCCCCATCACCGAGCAGCCCTTTATTGTGGAGCTAGACGTTAACAACAGTCTGCGTTTGAACAATAATCCTATTGATAAGGCGTCCTTAAAGACTGAGCTAGAAGCCTATCTGGATAATAAGCCGGATAATACGGTCTATCTTCTGCCCAATCGGGAGCTGCCTTACGAAGAGGTTATGCAGTTTTTGGGAGAGATGCGGGCGATCGGGGGCGATCGCATTTCACTCGCGATCGAAGAATAAGCGATCGTTGCCCCAATAACCTCAAATTTACCCCGCAACCCTAACTGTCCCAGAATCATCACCATGCGCCGACATCGTAATGCTGGTTCCCAAATCCCTGAGGTCAATCTCGTCCCGATGATGGACGTCCTGATGACTGTGCTCACCTTCTTTATCATCATCTCGATGACGCTAACAGGCCGACAGCTGATCGGTATTGATATTCCAGACTCTGTTGAAGGTGCGGATCAGCCTGAGGATGTCGAAGAAACCACTGAAGCGCTGATCATTGGTCTCGACAGTGATGGCGAGATCCTCTTCGAAGAACAAAAAATTGGCTTCCGTCAGCTCACTGATCGCATCCGCACCTACTTTGCCGAAAATCCCGAGGGTAAGATTGTCCTCAAAGCTGATCGTGAACTTCCCTATAGCGAAGTTGCCAACTTTCTGACTGACTTAAGAGACATCGGGGGAAATCGCGTTTCCTTAGCTGTCGAGTAGAGGCGTTGCTGACAGCTCTATTAGACTCTCTGCAATAGATGTCAACTTGCTGTAGGCGAAGAACCCCTAATCCTGACGGTTTGTGGCGATAAACAAAAAATTTGGCTACTATATTCGGACAGCACAGATGGGCTCTAAATGTCACTCTCTGAGTTTGTGATCTAGATTTAGGTGCTCTCTTAGTCTGCAGGTTGAGTGGCCGCAGCACAAATGTCTTTGGTCACCATATGGTCAAAGTGAAGAGCTGGGCCATCGCTGAGGTGTCCACAGTCCGTCGGCTGAAGGATGTTGGGGGTATCCGTTGGGTTCTCAAGGAATTGAGTGTCTTTGATTCTTTTGCTTCATTGAGACAACTCTCCTGCCAATCGCGTTTTTCTAATCTGGCACCATAAGACAGCCTGCACAGAGCGCCATCCGGAAAAAACAAGACATATTTGCGGTTTTTTTATCCGCTGGGTTACTTCATTGCTACTTGCGGCAAAAGCCTAACAGGGGCATGACCTGCCTGCAGGGGTTAAAGTTCCCTAACTCAGGTTTAATCTCCTCTTAAATAAAAGATTGTCATTCCTTCACGTGACGGCGAACTTTTCTTAATCCTGAGCCAGTAATTTACGCATTGGCTTTAGATTTGCGATATCTCTACGGAGTGTGCTGTATGTTTGCTAATGGAATGAAGGTGGCTGGTGCATTTGCAGCAGTAGCCGCTACTGTCGGTCTGACCACTGCGACAACTGCTGAGGCTCAGCTGAGCGGTTCTATCGCAATTGATGGTTCCAGTACTGTCTTCCCCATCTCTGAGGCAATGGCTGAAGACTTCATGGGTGCTAACCCTGGTGTGAGTGTCACTGTGGGTGTCTCTGGTACCGGTGGTGGTTTCCGTAAGTTCTGTGCAGGTGAGACTGATATCTCCAATGCTTCGCGTCCGATTAAGGATTCTGAAGTTGAGGCTTGTGCCGCAGCTGGTATCGAGTTCATCGAAGTGCTAGTTGGTACCGATGCACTGACTGTTGTGGTTTCCAACACTAACGCTTTCTTGTCCGACATCTCCACTGAAGAGCTAAGCGCAATTTGGGCTCCTGAGGCAGAGGGTGCGGTTACTCGTTGGAACCAGGTAAATGCTAGCTGGCCCAATGCACCTATCCGTCTGTTTGGTCCTGGTACTGACTCTGGTACTTTTGATTTCTTTACTGAGGAAATCAATGGTGAAGGTGGTGCTAGCCGTGCTGATTACACCGCTAGTGAAGACGACAACATCCTAGTTTTGGGTGTCTCTCGTGATCCCAACGCACTGGGTTACTTTGGTTTGTCTTACTACCTGGAGAACGCTGATACGCTTCAGGCTTTGTCAATCGGTGGTGTAGAACCTACTCCTGACAACGCTAAGAGTGGTGACTACCCCTTGGCTCGCCCGCTGTACATCTATGTCAGCACAGCTGCTCTAGATAAGCCTGAGGTTGATGCTTTTATTGAGTACTACCTCACTACCGCTCGTGACAGCGACATTGTTACCGAAGTCGGTTACGTTCCTCTGACGACTGAAGAGTACGACGCATCTTTGGCTCTAGTTGAGTAAGCTCTCACTTAGAGTTGCTTAGAGTTCTACTGCATGGACCCCGGAGATATAGGTGTTTCCGGGGTCTTTGTATGGGGTTCGTCCTTAGGGATGTCTCATCAAAAACGCTGTAGTTGCTATGAGAGGGCGATCGCCCGCAACACGAGGTTGTCACTGTGCTCATAAATACCTAATAGCGCCATTTGTCCCCCTACAATTTCCAGTAATTGATGATCGATAAGAAGCCACGTAAGCACAGGAATGCATGTCTGAACAGGACACTCTCGGGAAAGTAGACTTGGCAAGTACCAAGCCAGCTTCACCGCGCCAATCTGCTTGGCGATGGCAGTGGCTGGTTGCACCGCTGATGGGGGTGTCGTTTATTTTGCACATTGCCTTGTTGTTTCTCCCCATTCCTTCGGTTGATCTGATTCCTGAAGAAGAAGTTGAGGAGGAAGCGACCGATTCCGAGGAGGAAGAAGTCATTGATGTTCTGAACCTCGCCGATATTACAGCCCCTGAACCGCCTCCTGAAGAGGCTCCCTCGCCTGAAGAGCAGGCTCCTCCCCCGGCTGAGAATGTCGCGCCCAACCTTGACCCCACTCAAATTGTCGAAACTCCAGAGGAAGCCCCTCCACCAGTTGAGGAGCAACCGGCTGAAAGTTTTGTCGATACGAGTAGAGATCAGTTTATTAGTGGGATTTCTGATTTGGGTGTGGAAGATTACACAAGTGACCTGGGCTTACCAAGACCCAACTTCTTTCGTCGGCCAGAAAATGCAGGCTGTTTTATCGATGCGGGTGGAAATCCTGTGCCCGGTATTCGAGTTCTCAATTGGCTCGATAAAGAACCCCAAACACTCTTAAGGGAGAACCTCCAGAATGTATATGGGCAAAGTGGCGTCGCTTTTGTCGAACAAGCCGCCTATTGTGGCGAACGCTATTTTTATCTGTATGCTCCAAGTGGAGAGTTTTTTATGGCTATGAGCTTAGTGCAAATGGAAGGTTCTGCTCTTCTAGTTAGTTGGGAAGCGCGCCCCCAGTAAGGCGATTCTTTTCACGCGTTAATGTTGATTGCATTTATTGAGTTGGTTTGACAAGCAGTATCGTCTTCTCAGAAAAATGACCCGCGATCGCAACATCCTCCCTCCACCTTCATCCGAACGCCGCAAATCGCCCCAGTACTGGCGATGGTTTTTGCCGCCTATGTTGCTGGCATCTCTGGGACTGCATGGGTTGGTACTGTTCACCCCTGTGGCTCCCTCAGAAGATGATCTGGTGCCGCCTCCTGATGCGGAAGAGGATGGCATCGCGCTCACCAAAATTGATGCGCCGAAGACCAGGGTCGCCCCATCCGTGCCCAGCACTCCCCCGGGTACAGCAACCTCAGCGACAGCGCCCCCGGCAACAGCAAACACTGCTGGCACACCGATTCGTTCCAGTTCTATTGGAGCGACTTCACCCGAGGCCTCCACACCCCCGACACCCCAGAGGAATTCGTTGGGTGTGCCGCCTTTGACACCTACCCAGCGTGCTAGCAATCCCGTGGTGCCACCTCCGCCGACGGGCATTGCGGTCACAAATTCTGCCAATACCTCGGATCCGGCAAGTGCCACTAAGCCAGAACCGCTCAAGGAATACTTTGAGGTGTTTAAAGGGTACCGGGGACAAACCATCACCCAAGAAACGGCAGCACAAAGCCGACAGTCATGGCTGGATGCGATTGCTGAGTTAGGAACAGCCTACGCAAACCTGGAGCCTAAGCCCCTAGATGGGCTTGACAAAATCCCGTACGAGACCAAAGTCTGCCTACCAGAGGCTCCGCTTCCAGCTCAGTTCCTGGTATTGGTAGAACCTGAGGGAACTCTCTATAGCGATACGCAAAAGTTGCAAACCACGGGCTATGTCAAATTTGACCTGGCGGCTGAGAGTCTGATCAAAAAACATGAATATCCCAGTGTCAGTGCTCCTGAGGCTTATCTCGTTGAGGTTGCGGTGGATTATGAGGAGACTAACTGCCAGCAGCCTCAAGATGTTGCCGATCTACCCGCGGCCTATCTTCCCCTTTTAGACGACTATTCACCCGATAACCCAACGAGTATACGTGCCGCTAAGGCTGCAAGAGATAGCTGGTTCGAGGCGCTGGTTGAAGCGGGGGATTTGACAGCACCGCAAGCGGATGATTTTGAAGTGCCCGTGGCCGCAGACTTTGATGCCGAAGTCGATTACGGTTTTGATCTGTGTCTTCCGGTCGCACCAGAAGAGGCGTGGTGGGGCGTTTTAGTTAACCCGGATGGAACCTTACAGGAAGAACCTGAAGCACTCCGCTCAACGGGCTACAGCACGTTTGACGATCGCGCCAAAGCCCTCGTCGAAGCGTTTGATTTTCCTGCAGAGGATAGTCCTCAAGCCTATGTTGTTGTGGTGCCGGTTGATTACAACGATACCAATTGCAAGCAACCGGCGGCCAAAACGGCAGGTTCGGAAACGACATCGGCGTCCAATCCTGATTCCAGTACGCCTGAGGCGTCGGTTGACACGCCAGCGGATGCCTCTCAAGATATGGCGATCGCCTTTGACCCTAATGTACAGGAACAACTAATCGAGAAAGGACAGCAGGCATTGGGCAGCAGTCCAGCTGGTTTGCTGAACAGCGACCCCGGTCTGGCCAACGGTGCTATTGAAATACGCTGGCCTGACGACATTGACCAAGAGGCCTTTTTGGATCGCCTTGATCCGGAGCTTGGTCCGGTTCCGGTTGATGGAGCTGCCGATGCTTATGTATTGACGCGTTCTGCCGATAGCGCTACTGAGGAAATTGCCAGTTTGTATGGTGTGGAAGACCTGACAGCACGTGAAGATTACCAGGGTGCGCCTCTGTACGAACTGCAAGAGCAGGGAGTTCCCCAGTTATTTGTTTCGGTGATTGGGGTGGGTACTGGCAACTCAAGTACCTTGGTTGTTGTCTGGCCCTCTGATCCCCACCAAGCTTCAGAGGAGACTGTTGACAATTCACCGGAATCGGCAGCGCAACCCTCTGAAAGTTCGACAACAGAAATACCCAGCTCTCCCGGAACGGAAGAGCTGGCCCCTAACACTCTGGACATCGAGGAAGCAACGCCTGAAAGTTCTTCTGAATCCGAGGAAAGGCTGGATGCTCCTTCAGAGGCGGAGAATCCTCCTGCCATTAATCCCAGAGGGCTTGGGATGCTGCTGCTAGAGGTCTTAACTCAACGCTGACAACTGAGGTAGATCCGAGGGTTCTACAAGAACCCTCGGATCTACGTAGACTAAGAACCCTGGGATCTAAAGCTCCTTAAACGTGAGTGCGATCGGTCAAAATCTCATGCCCGGTTTCAGTTACCAGCACCGTATGCTCAAACTGGGCCGAGAGCGAACGGTCTAAGGTAACCACGGTCCAGCGATCGCTCAACGTCCGCGTATGCTTTCCCCCCGCATTCAAAATGGGCTCGATCGCGAGTGTCATGCCAGGGTGTAGTTTCACATTGGGCAGCTTGCGCGTCCGGAAGTTAAAGACAGACGGCGCTTCATGGAGATTACGCCCAACCCCATGCCCCACATAATCTTCCACAATGCTATAACCACCAGCCTTGGCCACATCCTCAATCGCGCCAGCAATATCCAGCAATGTATGGCCCGGTTTAACTTGGGCAATACCGGCATAGAGAGCTGTCTCGGCTGTCTCAATGAGCTGCTGGGCTGGTTGCGCGACTTTGCCAACGGCGATCGTGATACACGAGTCACCATGAAATCCGTTGTAATAGGCTCCTGTGTCGACCTTCAAGACATCTCCCGAGCGAATTACTTTGCGCTTGCGGGGAATCCCGTGAACAACTTCATTGTTGATGCAAGCACAGATACTCGCGGGGAAGCCATGATAGCCCTTGAAACTAGGGGTTGCGCCTAATTCCCGAATGCGCGCTTCGGCGTAAGTATCAAGGTCAGCCGTTGTCATCCCTGGCTTTACCCGCGCACTAATTTCCTTCAGGACTATAGCCACAATCTGAGCCGCCTGCCGCATGATAACCAAATCGGCATCACTCTTTAGCTCGACACCCTGAACGCGGCGTGAGCGCTGGGTTTCCCCACGACGTTGATCGGGTGAACGAGGCAAGAGGTAAGAGAGAAGATTCATAGTAAACAAAATACCGCGATCGCAAAATAGCCCCAAAACTAAAGTCGCAGGCAGTGAGCTTGATCCATTTTGCTTCTCTGCCTGCGCT
>JBCBTQ010000138.1:0-15560 GCA_039818605.1 Cyanobacteria bacterium J06639_14
CTGACAACAGCTCTTGGGGGTTCTCAGGGGGCTGTTCACCTTCCTGGACCTTGGCACTGCGGGTCAAACGTTGCGGACTGCTTCAATACAGTGGGCAAATTGAGCGGCTCCCCCATCGGGCAAGTCATCCCGGTTGACGGCTGTAATCACCACATGATTCAACCCCATCCGCTTAACAGCTTCTGCCAGACGAATTGGTTCGGTGGGATCAAGTGCCTGTGGCTTTTTCTCAAAATCGATATCGCAGTACGGGCAGGCACGGGTGCAGGCAGGCCCCATAATGAGGAAGGTTGCGGTACCGGCGTTGAAGCATTCACCAATATTAGGGCAGGAAGCTTCTTCGCAGACGGTGTTGAGGTTGAGGTCGCGCAGCAACGATTTGACGGTGCCGACTCGTTCCCACTGAGGCGCTTTTACCCTCAGCCAATCTGGTTTGACAGCCACGATAATTTCTTAACCTGCACGTTACATGACTTCCATCGTAGCGCCTTGCAACATCGGCAGCAAAAAGCGCTGCTACGTCGAGGCTTTAGGTGGTTTTAGATGCCTTTGCTGGCGGCCCTTTCTCAAACTGAGGAACCCCCTCTGGAATTACTTCCCAGGCTGCTTTTGAGCCTACAAAAATATGCCTACTCAATTCAATTTCGGGATCGCCATCGACACATCCCAAAGTAACTCCATGGATTTTACCCTGGTAGGTACCGCATAGGGTTGAACCGCAGCGACTGCAGAACTGCAATCCCGCACCATGATTTGACTCGTAGCGAGTCAACAGATTTTCGCCAGTCAGCCAGGTAAATTCATCGGGTTCCACCAATGCATAGGCCGAGGCTTGAGCACTAAAGGCTTTTCGGCACCTGGAACAATGGCACGAACGAGCATCTTGTAGTTTCCCTTCAATTTTGTAGGTGATAGCGCCGCAAAAACAAGATCCGTAGATGGTCATGGCTCAATTTCCTTACCGGTTTGCTGATAAATGTCAGGGACAAGCTTTTCCATCAGCATGTCGGGCTTACCAAGCGGCCTGAATCCATATTGCTGATAGAGTCGATGGGCATCCCCCGTTGCCAACATCCAGCGCCTTAAGTTGCCTAATTCCGGATGGCTCATCATGCATTCAACTAGCCACTTGCCCAGCCCCAGTCCGCGATAGCTTTCGAGGATAAACACATCTGAGAGATAGCCAAATGTTGCTCGATCCGTCACAATCCGCCCGAACCCCACCTGTGTTTTTTCCTGGAACACCCCAAAACAGAGCGAATTATCCAGGGCCTTGACCACGATCGCTTTGGGAATTCCCTGTGCCCAATAGGAGCACTCGCTCAAAAACCGATAAATCATCTCATCATCGAGATCTTCACGGCGATCGGTAATTATGAAGGCACCCTTTTCCCATTTCATAGTTCGTTGTCTGTTGATGGTTAATGGTTAATGGTTGATGGTTAATGGTTAATGGTTAATGGGGAACAGCCGGGGCCAGTTTTGCATGAAAGCGATCGCATTAACCTACAAAGCGTTCATCTGAAACTATTCCTACGGTTTGTCACCCTTCTACCCTTCCACTCTTCCACCCTTCCACCCTTCCACTCTCCTACCCCTACCCCTATTCCCTATGTCAAAATCACAGCTATCCTTAGAACGTTAGATCTACTCAGACGATGCTAACTGATCCACCGATTCGCCGATGTGTCATGCTGCTCTGTTTTAGCGCTGCCAGTTTGCTTGTGGCAGCGGAGTGGCGTACGTTGCGATCGCGCTTTTCACCTGTGATTGCTTGGCAGCCATCGGAAATTGATCGCTTAGAGATGTTGCTGGAGCAGTCTCCCATTGCGGTCATGTTGAAGCAGACGAAGGTGGTGATTCGCCTAGAGACTCGCAAGTTGGAGCTTTATGAGGCGGATAAAGTAGTTAAAAGCTATGACATTGCTGTGGGACAGGATGATTGGGAAACGCCTATTGGACATTTCGCGGTTTTAGATATGCAGCGCGATCCGCTGTGGCAGCATCCGATTACTGGGGAGGCGGTGGAAAGTGGACCGGAGAATCCCCTAGGGTCGCGATGGATTGGCTTTGCTTTTGACTCGGGTTATCACATTGGTATCCATGGCACTAATCAGGAGGAACTAGTGGGGCAAGCTGTGTCCCATGGCTGTGTGCGAATGCGGGATGAGGAGATTCAGGAGTTGTTTAAGGCGTTGGCGATCGGTACGCCAATTACGGTCAGTCCCGACTAGCAGTCGGCGGTTCACTTGGAGCGGTCCCAAAAATAAAAAGCAGTCCTCCTGAGGAACCCGGTCTCAGGCAGAAACGCAGTCTCCATAGAGAGGGCGATCAGAACTGCTGCAAGAAGCGTAGGTCGCTGCTGTAGAGGCGGCGGATATCATCAATTTCATGCTGCACCATAGCCAAGCGCTCAACCCCTAATCCAGCCGCAAAGCCGGTATACACTTCAGGGTCATAACCCACAGCTTTCATGACATTGGGGTCAATCATGCCGCAACCTAGCACCTCTAGCCAGCGACCATTCCACTCCACATCTACCTCCGCAGAGGGTTCGGTGAACGGGAAAAAACTGGGACGAAAGCGCACGGGGATCTCACCAAATAGAGCATCAATAAAGGCTCGGATAGTGCCGCGCAGATCGGTGAATGTAATGCCCTTGTCGACCGCAAAGAATTCAATTTGGTGGAAGACAGCAGCGTGCGTGGCGTCTACGGTATCCCGGCGATAGCAGCGACCCGTCGCCAACACCCGACAGGGTGGCTCGTGCTCCTTCATGTAGCGGATTTGCACATTAGAAGTGTGCGTCCGCATCAGATCACCGTTAGGTAGATACAGCGTGTCCTGCATATCGCGGGCTGGGTGATCTGGCAGAAAGTTAAGAGCCTCAAAATTGTAATAGTCGTTCTCAATTTCGGGGCCACCAGCAACGGTGTAACCCAAGCCCACAAAGATTTCGGAAATTTGGTCAATAATGCTGTTAATGGGATGAATCCGTCCCTGTGGGTGAAAAACCCCAGGCATAGAGACATCGAGGGTTTCTGCCTGGAGCTGGGCTTGGATTTGTGCTGCCTGTAAGTCCGCCTTGCGTTCCTCTAAACGGCTCTGGATGGTGTCCTTAACGGTATTTGCCAAAGCGCCAATGCGAGGGCGATCTTCCGGTGGCAATTTGCCCATGCCTCCCAACACCTTGGAGACCTTGCCCTTTTTGCCCAGATAAGCGACTCGGAGTTGCTCCAAAGCCTCTAACCCTTCTGCCTGCTCAATCTCAGTTGCGCCTGCGGTCTTTAACGCTTGCAGGTCCTCTTCCAGACTATTGGGAGGTGTAGTCATGCTAGTGGTCATAGCTCAACAATTGCTGCTATTTGCAGACAAACTCTAATCGGGTGGCATCAGGACAAAAAGCCCCATCACCGTTCATAACTCTAGTGTATGAGGGGAGCGATCGCATCTGCCAGTTTGCTTGCAAGATGAAGGCAGGTGTCAAGTGTTATTTGTTGTGGGTGATGTTTCATAGTTCATGGTTCATAGTTGGACAGGCTATACAACTAACCATCACCTATTACCGACCAACCATCACCCCTCAAAATCGATGAAACTACTGATCAGCAATGATGACGGCATTTTTGCCGCAGGCATTCGGGCTTTGGCCAATACCTTAGTGGAAACAGGCCATCAGGTATGGGTGGTGTGCCCCGATCGCGAACGCTCAGCGACAGGACATGGGCTAACTTTGCATAAACCGATCCGTGCGGAACCGATCGCGGGCGTTTTTCATCAAGATGTGACCGCATGGGCCTGTTCAGGCACGCCCTCTGACTGCGTCAAGTTAGCACTGGGAGCTTTATTGACCGAACAACCAGATGTAGTCCTGTCTGGTATTAATCAAGGGGCTAATTTAGGGACCGATGTTTTGTACTCCGGGACTGTTGCAGCAGCCATGGAAGGGGTCATTGAGGGGGTACCCGCGATCGCCTTAAGCTTGACCAGCTTTACTTCCCGTAACTTTGTCCCGGCAGCCAAGTTTGCCCAGTCACTACTGATGACCTTGAAGGCATTTCCGCTCAAAGCTCCGATGTTACTAAATGTAAACATTCCTGCGGTGGAAGGGAATCAAATTAAAGGGGTCGTCATTGCACGTCAGGGTATTCGACGTTACTTTGACTTGTTTGAGCAGCGTATTGATCCTCGCGGTAAAATTTATTATTGGTTGGCAGGGGAAGTTTCCGAAGCGGTTGAGCACGAAGCGGATGGCTACCAGCTCTTAGCGGATCAACTTCTGCGTCTGCCAGAGTTCTCTGATTTACAGCAAATTCCTACCGATGTTGAAGCCATCAGGGACTACTTTATTACCGTTACACCTTTGCAGTACAACCTCACTTCACCTTTAGGGCTCTGCAATTTACAATCATGGCAATCTCAATTTGGGGGCATCGCAGTTTATCCTGATGATTCGACAAATGGTTCGAAGTTATAGGAATAGAGGGGCATAAAGCACCAACTTTGAGAGACTTTGTGAAGATTAGCCACAAATTTAGTAGACGGGTTTATCCTGAGACAACCATATTAGAACGGGCGATCTCGATAGATTTTCAATTAGGATTGAGGATATTGCTCACTAACCACGGGGAATTATTCCGTAGTGACTGGCCAACTTTGAAGCAACACACCTATGTCTGATACAGAGAACCAGTTTCTGATTCGCTTCTGGGGCGTGAGAGGTAGCATCTCTTGTCCAGGACCACAAACTGTCCGTTATGGCGGGAATACGTCCTGTATAGAGATGCGTGTCGGCGGTAAGCTATTAATTTTTGATGGGGGGACTGGGTTACGTGTCCTCGGGTTAAAGCTCTTATCCGAGATGCCCTTAGACGCTACCATGTTCTTCACCCATTCTCATTGGGATCATATTCAGGGTTTCCCCTTTTTCGTTCCGGCGTTTGTTCCTGGAAACAAGGTTCAAATCTACGGGGCGATCGCTCCGAACGGTTCAACGATTGAGCAACGTTTGAACGATCAGATGTTGCATCCGAACTTCCCGGTACCGTTGCAGATTATGGGGGCTGACCTTAAGTTCTGCGATATTGATGTTGGGGAAACCGTTCAAATTGGTGACATCAAGATTGAAAACTCCCTACTCAATCATCCAGGCGAAGCCGTCGGCTATCGTGTCACTTGGGCGGGCAAGACAGCGGCTTACATCACCGATACTGAACACTATCCTGATCGGTTGGATGAAAATGTGCTGTGGTTGTCTCGTGATGCCGATATCATGATTTATGACGCCACTTATACCGATAGCGAGTACAACAACGAGAAGTCCAGCAAGGTCGGGTGGGGACATTCAACCTGGCAAGAAGCGGTTAAAGTCGCCAAGGCCGCAAATGTCAAGATGCTGGTCATTTTCCACCATGATCCTTTGCACAATGATGAGTTTATGGACGAGGTAGCTCAGAATACGGCGGAGCAGTTCCCGAATAGTGTGGTTGCTCGTGAAGGGATGGTCATCGACTTAATGTCTCCACCTGAACCGGCAGTTTTCCTGTAGGGATGCTTGGTGTGAAAATCTAGAAGTGTGGATTACCTCTTCATTGTCAAAAGCCCACACCCCGACGGATGTTGCCTTGGGGAACTTTGATGGTGTGCATTTGGGGCACCAGACCGTAATTCGCCCTATTTTGCCGCCCCAAACCACATGGCGATCAGTTGAGGATTCGCTAACAACAGAGCCTGTTGCTTCTCTCCAAGGCTATAGCGATCGCTCTTCCTCGCTGCTTGCTGCCTCTGATTTGCAAGCGTCACAGGTCGCTCCATTGCCACCCAACAAGGCCCCGATTCCAACTGTGGTGACCTTTTATCCTCATCCTCGCGAGTTTTTCTTGGATGAAGTGCGTCCCTGGTTGACTCCTTTAGAGGAAAAAGCCGCCTTTATGAGGCAGTTAGGTGTTGGCCAGCTTGTGTTACTGCCTTTCAACCAAGAGCTGGCTAATCTGAGCCCAGAAACCTTTATTGAAAGGGTTCTGTTGGAACGCCTGCAGGCCAAACATATCAGTGTGGGGGCAGATTTTCGATTTGGCCACGGACGCACAGGCACTGTAGAGCTCCTGGAAAAGCTGGCTACGCGGCAAGGGGTTACGGTTACTGTTGTCGATTTGGCAGAGAATGAAGGCGATCGCATCAGTAGCTCGCGGATTCGACAGGCACTCTGCACGGGCGATGTGCCGCAAGCTCAACAATTATTGGGACGTCCCTATCGTTTGACGGGGCGAGTTGTGCAAGGACAACAGCTAGGACGGCAGCTGGGTTTCCCAACGGCCAATCTGAACGTGTCGGCGGACAAGTACCTTCCTCGAACGGGGGTCTATAGTGTACGGGTTTATGGCGTACCAGGGACAATTGCTCATCAGGGACTGCCGGGTGTCATGAACTTGGGTGTCCGTCCGACTGTCGATGGCAAAAGGCAAACAATTGAAGTTCATTTATTGAACTGGGACGGTAACCTATATGGCAGTACATTAACGGTTGAGTTGAAGGGCTTTCTAAGGCCAGAACAGCGGTTCGAGTCCCTGGAAAATCTCAAAGCGCAAATTCAAGCCGACTGTGCAGCAGCCCAAACAGCTCTAGAAGTGGGCAATTATTCAGGGAGCACGGCATGATAGGGCCATAGCGGCACTGGGGAGAAACAATGGGCGATCGCGTTCACCAATTGTTTGAAAATCTGAGTAAAACCATCGTGGGGAAGGAGGACGCTATTCGCCTCGCGCTCGTTGCCCTGTTCTCAGGCGGGCACGCCTTGTTAGAAGATGTTCCTGGTGTTGGCAAAACACTCTTGGCCAAATCCTTGGCCCGCTGCATTGATGGCACTTTTCATCGCATTCAATGCACACCCGATTTACTCCCTTCAGATGTTACCGGTACGAATATTTGGAATCCCAGCACGGGCGAGTTTCAGTTTTTACCAGGGCCGGTCTTTGCCCATGTGCTCCTAGCCGATGAAATTAACCGAGCCACGCCACGGACCCAATCGTCACTTTTAGAGGTGATGGAGGAGCAGCAAGTTACCCTTGATCGGGCCTCACGGGCTGTGCCCACCCCATTTTTTGTCATCGCAACCCAAAACCCGGTGGAGTATCAGGGGACGTTTCCGTTACCAGAAGCCCAGATGGATCGCTTTGCGCTATCCTTCACCCTGGGCTATCCCTCGGAAGGGGAGGAATTCAAAATGCTAGAGCGACTCGCTGCGCCCACTCGCCCCGAAGAGTTGCAGCCCTGCATTACGCCAGAGGAAGTTGCCGCTATTCAACGTCAGTGTGCTCAAGTGCGGATAGAAACATCGGTACGACAATATCTGGTGGCTTTAGTTCGTGCTACCCGCGAACATCCTGACATTACTTTGGGGGTTAGTCCGCGCGGCAGCGTTGCGTTTTATCGTGCGGCTCAAGCCTTTGCCTTTTTGCATAATCGTGACTATGTTCTCCCTGATGACATTAAGTACCTAGCTGCCTATGTCCTTGCCCACCGCCTCATTCCAGCCGGAGGATATCAAGCTAAGGCACTCATCGCCTCTTTGTTAGAAACGGTTCCGGTTCCTTAATCCCACCAAAAAAACAAAGCATCGCTAGACGCAAGACTTTCTGCCAGTAGTTCAACCGAGCCACAGCCTTGGTCAACAATATCTGGGCAAAAGTCATACATACGGTCTGCCAGTGCTTCTGGATTGGCGATGGGGGAGAGAAACCGGCCTGCCAAGGTATCGTGAGCAATACACGTCAAGATAAAAGGCTGTTCTGCTGCAAGCTTGCGGAGCCATTCGACTACATAGCCAGGCCCAATACCGTAATTACAGCCGTTGGTTTGATGTACGGCGATCGCATCGTATTTATCGGTTGTGGGGAGAATGCACAGCTTCTCAGGGCCCTCGCCATAATGATTATCTGGCTCATAGACAAAGCAACCTTGTGCTAAGAAATGGTGCTGCAGCCCTTCAATATTGATGCCTTGGCGACGTTTGCTGTTGACATGGATAGAGAACCCACCAGGCACATCCTCAAGCTGGGTCGGGGGACTGCCACAAATATCGGCTAGTGCATTGACAGCTTGCTGATACTTGGGTTGCTGAGCGGCGGCTGAAAAATCCGGTTGGGGTAAGTCTTCGCCCCATCGTTCGTCTTCATCGTAGTTTTCGTCTTCAGCGTCATCATTCTCAAGCTCACTTAGGACCGTGTCTGAGTATTGGTGCAGAACGGATAGAATTTCTTGATGTCCATACAATTTGGCAATGGAAGCAGCCGTTTCACCGCTCTGATCACGCAAATTGGGGTGCGCTCCGGCTTCCAGTAAAACTTCTAGCAATCGGCGATGACCGTTCCCTGCGGCCTCAATCAGGGGTGTCACAGCACACTTGGCCATATTGGGGTCAGCGCCTGCCTGCAAAAGAGTTTGAACCAGTTCGATGAGTTGCTCTTCCGGCAGGGGTTGCCATTCCCAGCAACTGCCATCCTGGCGGAATTCTCGACCACCTCGGCCAGGACCGTATTTGTTAGTGGTGATTTGGACATGGCGACTTGAGCCAGCGGCCAGGGCTAGAGCCGTTCGTTGATCGCGGGAAATGGCATTGACCTCAGCTCCTTGAGCTAGGCAAAGACGAATTAAGGGCAAGCTACCGGCTGTGGCTGCTTTCATTAGGGGCGTTTCGCGATCGCGATTGGTTGCTCGTACACTGGCCCCCTGCTGCACCAAAAACTCGCCTACTGCGACGGCTCCTTTTTCGCAGGCCAGCATCAAAGGCGTGTTTTTGTAGGTCACCACTTGGTTAACATCGGCACCAGTCGCGACCAATGCCTCAACTGTAGTCAGATGATTATTTTCAACCGCTAAGGCTAAAGGTGTATACCCGATAGCGTCTTGAGTGTTGGGGTCGACGCCAGCAGCTAGTAAGGTCTGAGCGATCGCGGTATGACCTCCTGCTGCCGCGTTCATGAGGGCTGTACGCCCGAAACAATAGCCCATGCCTAAGATCGTGTCTGGATCAGCGTGCTCAAGTAGAGACTTTGGAATGGGCTGGGTATCTGGACCTTGATCGGTTAAATGAGGATTAGCGCCTGCTAATAATAGGGTTTGAACAACGCCTAAATGCCCTGCTGTTGCCGCTAGCATCAGCGCGGTTTTGTTCTGGGTCTGACGTCGACCATCTCGTGCATTGACATCCACTCCTTGCTGCAAAGAGCCTTGTACTGCTTCAGCATCTCCTTGCTCTGCAGCCAACAACAGATTTGTATTGCCGTCCATCTGATTACCCTCTATCCAAACTGGCGCAGCACCCTTAAGACACTAGGATATTCATTGCGTACGGCCCAATCATGGGCTGACAAGCCCTCCCTATCTTTGCGATAAAGGGCCGCTCCTGATCTTTGCGATAAAGGGCTGCTCCTGGCTCTAGCAATCGCAGACCCACTGGGCAGCAATAGTGGCAGGAACAGCTGTCTATGACTGTTGAGGGAGCTGTGGAGGATTGTCTTGGTTACTTGAGGTCAATTCCAGGTGGGCGATTTCTGGCTGTACTTTAGTTATGCGACACATCTTCCAGTGCGTCCATGATGTGGCCAAATGCTTCGGTTGCCCCAAATGCTACTTCCTGACCAGAAGCTGCTGGCGGCTGTAAGGGCAAGCGATTCAAGACCATATGAGAAACTTGGGTGTTGGCCACAGCACCCGAGTTATGAGATCTAACGTTTCGATCACGTAATTGCTTTTTCAGCGATTAGCAGCTTAATGGAGCTTGTACTCGTGATAGTTCAGGCAGAATTCTCCTTGATTGAGGATAAATTCGCGATGGGCTTCGCGGACAATTTCGAAGGCCTCGTCACAAGTGCTGACTAAAAACAGCATGTCGTAATCTTCAGGATTGATGAGTTGTTTTTCTAGTGGCCAGTTTTGCACCCAACGCAAAAAGTCAGCCCACATATCCCCCAGTAACACAATGGGAATATTGCAAATGTGTTCAACTTGCATAAGCTGCCAGGTATAGGCCAGTTCCAGTAAGGTGCCGACTCCACCAGGAGCGACAACAACCGCGTTAGCTAGGTGCATAAAGTGGTCTAGACGGTCGGAAAAGCGATCGAATTCACGCTTAATATCAACGTGAGGGTTGGCCGCTTCTTCAAAAGGGAGTTTGATGTTCAGTCCGTAAGATTTGCTAGTTTCATCAACACTGAGGGGATCTTCACGACCTTCCCGATGTCCCAGGTTGGCTGCCTCCATCAGCCCTGGTCCACCTCCAGTAACGACGTCCATACCTTCCCTTCCCAGGAGTCTTGCCAATCGTCGAACTTGCTCATAGATAGAGTCTCCAGGCTTTAACCGAGCAGACCCAAAAATAACGACGCGGAATCGATCAGGTTCAAGCATCACGTACTAAAAAAATGAGAGTTAGGTGAGCAGATAGTCCAGGTAAATGTTGCTCTAGCTGGCTGAGACAGTTGTTAGCTATTTTGACAATTTAGACTACCTACTTAACTGTTTTTACCCTGAAATGGACACAATCATACAGTTAGATTTATTGCAGCCATTTTAGCAGCAGGTGATTGGCAGCAGGCCAATTGACGATGGCGAGAGTTAGTAGGGGAAGCTGCTGTAGGGAAAACCGCCATTACCATCACCTTGTTCCTGTAGCGCCTCATCGATAGCTGGGCGGGGTACGGGGACGTTGGGCTGACGCTGAACATTGGCCGCGTAAGCTAATCCAGTTTGTTCGGCTAACTCTTTAATTTCCTGCTGTTTTTCATTCAGCTCATTATTGAGTTCGCGAATACGGCGCGACAGTAGCCGTATAATATTCACGGCAATACCCGGAGTTTCATCAATAGCTTCATAGAGCTGTTGTTGGGTGAGCATCAAACATTCACAGGAGGCCAGCGTTGTGACTGACGCTGATCGAGGTTCAGCATCGAACAAAGACATCTCGCCAAAGCAAGTTCCTTGATCGAGCTGTGCTAGCTCTTGACCACGTAAGTGTACACTTACGCGACCCGAGACCACAATGTAAAGTGCCCGCCCTTCTTGTCCTTCGGTAAAGATCGTGTGCTGAGTCGGGAAAGAAAGCTCATCCATGATGGATGCTAGTCGCACTAAGAAGTCATCCCTTAATTCCTTAAAGATAGGGACACCTCGAACGAAAAGTAATCGATCAACACTTGTTAGCATAAAGCGGATGATAATTTAGGACGTAGTAGGTCGGTGTTCGTTATTTGTTAGGAGTTGATCGTTGATGGTGGTTAATTGTGTTGGTTGTTGATGATTAATCTTCAAAAGCACAGCTCCATGAACTATCAACCATAAACTATCAACCAAGAATTAATATCTGGTGGCCAACAACCAGAAACGAATCGTTCTAACGATTTTCTCTACTAACTCAACCGCTTCCTATATAACGGATTGGGCAGCCGGGTCTAATTCTGCCATAAGATCTACCACTTGGTTTGCCACAATTTCATTGGGGTCATTACGCATGAGCGGTAATAGCTCACGCAAAACTCGCGGTGATGCTACGTGAAGATAGGACAAAACGGCTTCCCTAACAAAGCCTGTGGGATGTTTAAGGCAAGAGACGATATTTTCAGACGTAATACTCCAGCGCTGTTTACGAGATAAGTGGAAACAACAGGCTAAAGCCCAATCAGATAGAAAATACCGTAAATCCAGCAAGTGGCGCAGGCGATCGCTGGCCGGCATGGAGTGGTAAGTAACAATATTACCCTCACTCAGGACTTCAACCTTTTCCTGCCAATTGCCACGATCAAGAATAATTAAAATAGCGCGTTTGCTAGGGATATCCAGCGTATTGTCTAGAATTTCCAGACCTCTAGCACGACTCGATGCAGAGCCTTGGAGACTTACCTGAGCAGCTTGAATAGCACTGAGCGGCGAGATAAATCGCAACAGCATAAACATACGCTCAATTGCATCCGTTTGGAGGTCATTCAAGGCTCCAATCAGGAAATCGAACTCTTCACCAAAAATCTCTTCGATTGATAAATCAACCAGGGCTCCATATATTTGGCCAATGAACGTCAGTTCTTGATAAATCAAGTGTTCAATGCCATCGCGACCAAGGCGATCCAGGGCAGCATCCACGCTTTGTGATCGCTTCAAACCAGGTTCTTGAAATAGTTTCAGGAGGATACGGAGAATTGTGTGACGGTTGTTACCCCATTCCGTTATTAGATTGTCAATCAGACGATCTAACGCTTCTGTGGTCCCGATATTACCCATCACTTGCCAGGCTTGAGTGCGCAAAATTTCTGGCTTATAGCCATCGACCGCCAGGGCTTCCAGCATTGGGAGGGCATCATTTCCCAAGCGAGTGAGGGCCTGCACAGCGGCCTCACGGGTTGATTTGTACTGTAATGCTTTGAGCAGTGAGGGATAATACTCTCTGAGGTTAGTGGCCGCGATCGCCTCTAAAATTGCCCGCCTTACTCGTAGCGATTCATCCTGCAAGAGGTTGGGAATATAGAGCCGCAGTGACTGTAAATAATCCGCTTCCCCTAAGGCACGACAACCCATCACACGTTCTCGTTCGCGCTCATGAGTTAGCATCTGGCGCAGTGTAATGGTGGCTTCACTTTTTTCGCGGGGATTACCATGCTTTAACATCAGAGAGGCCGCTGTACCCCGCACAACCGGATCGACCTCCACATTCAAATAAGCCCGCAGGGTTTCAATATTAGGGCTATCTTCGGTTAGCCAAACATAGCGCAGAGCCAGAGCCAGGATTTCTGGTGGCTGGGCTGTATCCACGAGGGGATGCACAGCCTCTAAATAGTCTGGGTTGGGATAGTCCAGCATGGCCTCCAAACTTTGACGTCGTAGTGGTGGCAATAAAGACGACAACATGGGTGCCAAGATCTCGCCAACACCGCGCGGATCAATATGACATAGCAACTCAATACACGAGCGTTTATCAGCAGCTGATCCAGGTTGTTCGAGTTGCTCGATAAAGGCTCGCTTCAAGACGCGTAAATTAGCATCGGAAATGTTGAGCAACCCCCGTTCAGCACTCATGACCAAGAGACTCAAATATTGCGATCGCAACCAAACGATTGCGCCCAACCAAACGATTGCCCCAGCGGCAATGAAGAGGAGAAAGATTCGAGCCTGGAGGAACGGTCTAGTCCATCCGAGTATTCTCCAAATTGCCATCACAAACAGAATGAGAACGCCCGTTGCGCCCATCGATAAGGGCTCAGCAATACCTCCTACCAGAGACTGTAGTGACGTACGTTGGCTATCTGGAATCGGCTGAAATAGAATCGGGCGAGTACTAGCTACCAGGGTATAGCGCAGCCATTCGTCAAAAAACTTGAGAATAATCAGTCCAAAGAAAAGCGCATCACGGCTGAGTAAAGCTGGATAACTGCCTGCCAAGGTCAACCCCGTCACGCCTAAAATGACCAAAGGCAGAATGGAAAGGACCGTAAATACTCCCTGACGCTCGATCAGTCGGCTAGAGGTAAACCATTGGGTTGCCAACTCAATCAACCCGAGCAAGCCACTAAAAATCCCTAAAAAAGCTGCAATCTCGTCAACATTCAAATTGAGTTCTAGCTGACTTAAATACTCAAATTCGATAAGGTACATCGAGATTTGAGCCAACGCAAAGAAACTAAAGAGAAGGGTCACGTACCTTCCCATTGAGCCTCTTAAACGTTGGGCTGAGTGAGGGTCATCCCCTATATCGGTTTGACGCTTAAGGGAATCGGGAAAAGCATGTTTATAATTCTGGCTGAGATAGAAAAGAATTGCGGCTCCCACCATGACAACAAGGAACGAAAGCAGCAGAACATTCTCGATGCCAACGGAAGCAACCAATAGATAAACAGAGAAGCCGCTCAGGACATCCGCTACTAAGTTGCCACTACTAACCAGGGGAAACGTCCGCTTAATTTCGCGAATGTTGAAGAGTTGGTTGGCCGTGATGGCAACATTCAAATCATTCAGTCCATAAATTGCCTCCGCCCACAAGCGCATGGCAAATACTGTAATCGGCAACAACGCCTCAACCGCCAGACCCCACCGAAATAGCAGAATTGGCACTGCCATCAAAATGGCAATTAAGACAATGACCCACCGCAAGGGCAAGAAACGCTGCATCCATGAATAAACAAAGCTCAGGCTAAAACCAACGCCCGCACTAAAAATGTAAATCCACGGCAGCGACGCTGCCCCATATTCACCTAGAAACAAAGCGGCAGAACTCACCTCTAACCACAAAATCCCCATCGAGGTAGCGGTGTAGAAGGCAAACATCAAAAGTGTGCGTTCCGATTCATTCGGACGCAAGTTAATGACGCGTAGTAGACGCTGTTGCCATTGAGAAAGTTGAAGAGAATCGTGACGACTCGTTTGCATATCGCGGAGAAAGGTGAGAACGTGCGATTATGACGCTCTAGTCAGCATGAATGCTGACTATTACTTGTTTCTTAAGCGTCAGTAGCATCATCATATTCCTACCTTCTTGTTTAGGAGCCTGTTGAACCTCAGCAAATTCCTCTAAATCCTTGGCCATGCTCTGCAACATCTGTCTCGCCAAGTCGGAATGTTGAATCTCATGTCCCCGAAACATCGCAGTAGATTTGACTGTATGCCCTGACGTCAAAAAGCGCTGAGCGTTCTTGACACGCATGTTTTAGTCGTGGTCGTCAATCTTATAGCGCATCTTGACTCCTTTTACTTCGGCATTGTGTTGGCGTCTACGAGTTTCGCGATCCCGCTTCTCATGCGCAAACTTGTACTTGCCGTAATCTATTCACCCTCTACTGACACTTAACAAACAACATCAGTCAGGTTAGGATTAGAGACTGTTCTGCTTGAATTACAGGCATCGCTACTCGGGCAGAGGAGATGCCCCGCCGAGGTTATGAAACATACACTGTCCGTCTTAGTTGAAGATGAAGCGGGAGTCCTAACTCGCATTGCTGGGCTATTCGCACGACGCGGATTTAATATTGAAAGCTTAGCTGTTGGTCCGGCTGAACAAGTGGGCATTTCACGCATTACGATGGTGGTGCCGGGGGATGATCGAGCCATTGAGCAATTGACCAAACAGCTTTACAAGTTGATCAATGTGCTCAAGGTTCAGGACATTACCGAAGTTCCCTGTGTTGAGCGGGAATTGATGTTACTTAAAGTCAATGCTTCCAGCGCTACACGATCAGAGATTTTAGAGCTGGTGAACATTTTCCGGGCGCGGGTTGTCGATGTTTCTGAAGACTCTCTCACAATTGAAGTAGTGGGCGATCCGGGCAAGATGGTCGCGATCGTGCAGGTTTTGAACCGCTTCGGTCTGCGGGAAATTGCTCGTACCGGTAAGATTGCCCTGACGCGTGAGTCGGGAGTGAATACGGAATATCTCAAATCCTTGCAAAGCAAGCTGAAGTGAGAATACTATCCTGTTCATTGTTGGGAGCAACATGAACAGGGAGGTTGGTATGCGGTTGGGTCGTATCAGGACTGTTGGGGAGTTCTGATGGACGGGTGGGGTTTTGACCCACGCTACGCAG
>JBCBTQ010000139.1:0-15412 GCA_039818605.1 Cyanobacteria bacterium J06639_14
AATCGTTCCTGCTGCTGGCGCTGTAACGTGGCTTCTCGATTCAGTGTCCGTACTTGCCGCCAATTGTTATCATTCTCAACGCCATTGCCCCAATATCCTGCAACATCGAGTTGCCCCTTATTAAAGCCTCGCACCGAACCCAATGCCCAACAGAGTTCTCCGATCGCGACTGCCAGAACTAAAGGAACGGTCCATTGCCAAAGCATACTATCGCGCGCGCTCGGAATCTTCTGAGCGAGGCATTTGCAGGTATTTCCCCACGCCGCGATCGCGAACAAAAAAGTAGGGAAAACCGTTGCTATGACTGGGTTTTCAAGACGGGCCCTACTGGATTCGAACCAGTGGCCGACCGCTTAGAAGGCGGTTGCTCTATCCACTGAGCTAAGGGCCCCAATACAAGTGTCTGTATCCGCGAGTGCAGACTATAGATACTCCACTCTATTATCTATGGTGTCAGAAAATCAGCAATAGTCGAATCAACTTTGCCTCTGACCGATATGATATTTGACAAGGTTTCCAGTATCCTCACTGGTTATCCTATGCAATCAGCTGCGATAGGGTAGCTCCTAGGCTATATGCTGGCTGAATCGTACAAACGACGGTAGAGTTATGGCTCTACTGTGAAAGTAGTTGTTGTTAGGTTGGCGCGATTGCACCTGATGACTCCTGCCCGATCCTACAGACTCCAATTGCTGCATCATGTTCATTCTCAAGCGACAGGATGTTGATATTAAAAATGTCCAGCATCCTCAGAAGGATCAGCAAATCCCTGTCCTGTACTATCAAGGGCAAACTTTTCGCTTGCTGAGCGTATTTAACGCAGCTCAGGAAGAAGAAGCAAGGGCATTATGGCGCGACCTGACTGACAATCGAGGGAAAGCTTGTGTTCTGCTGGAAGAAGCAGAGCGCTTCAGCGTTTGGGGCAAAATTCGTCTAGAGTCACTGGGCGACGAGAGTGATGCAGCCGCTAGTAATGGTCAGATGGCTGACCAGTTCTTAATTCAGGGCTGTTTGCTCTTACTTCAAGCACTGTTAATTGATATTGAAGATTTACTTGGCAACAAGCAAGCTGATCTCTTCGAGAAGGATGTCGCCGGTATTCTAACAAAGGAGCAATTTCCTCAAGCCACCACCGAAAAAGCCGTGAAAATGCTGCTAACGATGGATCCATTGGCGACTCAGGTGCCACATTGGGGCGAACCACACCTGCTGAAACTGCTCGATGGCATCTATCGGGTTGGCAAAACCTACTTTGGGAATGCCACGTTTACTGAGCGATCGTTGGATGCCTTAGAAGATTTGTCGACTGGCGATCGCAAAAAGTTTCTTGCCTGGCTGGGACAATCACCGACCGGCAAACTTTGGACATAAGCAAGAAAAGGTTTAAGATTCGTTTAACTTTGTCCCGTTCTCGCCCTGGTATGGCAACCTTTCTGAACGAGCGTCTTGATGTTCCCTAAATTAAGTTCGCATCTTGAGATTAGTTTAAGTCTCAGGGCAAATTAGGTCTAATATTTCATTATTCTGAGCTCTAAGGAGATCTTCCGTTGAGCAAACAGTCATCTACTACATTGTCACTGTTGTCTGCCAATACTTTGATCCTGTTTGAAGTCATTTGGGCAGTGGTTGCGCTTCTGTTTTTTCTTTTCTTCAGCGTTCCACCGCCAGGAGAAGATCGACCGTCATGGTACCTCAACGGTATTACAGTCCTAGAAACGGGAGCGTTTGCGATAGCGAGTTTGTTGTGCTTCCGTAATTGGCAAAGTGGGCAAATTGTTAGCGGTCGTGGTGTTTGGCGCTCAATTTTTCTGGGGCTCCTGTGCTACACCGTCGGCAATATCTTCTTTTACATTTGGGGCAATCAGTTTGGACTCGATCCAGACGTATCCTTAGGGGATTTTTTCTACCTGTTTTCTTACATCTTTCTGGCTGCTGGCATGTTGCAGGCAGTATTACCCCGGCGCTTAAATCTAGAGACCCGCCAGTGGGCTATTGTCGCCCTGACCGGATTCCTGGGTGTAGCGCTGGCCTTGTTTTTGAACTATCAGGGGGCGGAAGCGTCTGTCTTGCCTTCTCCACCGATCGCAACTGCTCTGAGTCATCACCTTGGCATTGTTCCAACAGTTAACCCTGCGGGAACGATGGTTGCGGTTACAGCTCCTTCTTGGGCTATCGCCTTAGATGCCAGCTTAGAGCCCATCGAGCCGATTGTTAGTTGGCTGTATGTCCTTGGTGACTGTTTGCTGTTAGTGGTCGCAGCGACTTTACTCGTAGCCTTTTGGGGAGGGCGATTTTCTCAATCTTGGAAACTGATTGCCATTGCTGCCTTCTGTCTATACATCGCGGATATGTTTTTCGCATTCCAAGCTGAATACCAAGAAGGGGACCTTTGGGAAGTTTTCTGGACTTTTTCGGCCATTTTCTTTGGCTTAGGGGCGATTGTCGAAAACTCAATTTCTAGTCGTTCACGACGCACATCGCGCCGCCGCCGCGCTTAGTGGGCAGTAATATAAGTAAGCACTTGACGTCAGCGCACAGCATTCTCGAATGGCACCTAGCAAACTTTCTGACACCGACAAGCAAAAAATAACTGAGTTGTACTGCTTGCCTGGGGAAACGACTTCAACCCTGGCCAATAAATTTGGCGTTAGCAGCAGCACAGTGGGACGGGTGCTGAAGCAGCAGCTTTCAGATGAGGACTATGCCCAGCTGATGCAGTGGAAGCGGAGTGGTGAACGAGGTTCCTTAGACCTCTCGTATCAGGGAACTGCTGAGGAACGCTCCTCTCAGCCTGAGACCACTCCAGTGTCCGAACCGGATCAACCGACCGAGCCGATGGCTGAGCAGCCCGCCGAGGCTGATATTACGCCCCCTGCAACGAAAAATGTTGAAGCCGAAGATGTTGAAGAAAATGTTGACGTAGAAGCTTCTGAAGCAGAAGATATCGATTTGGAAGTCTCAGAAAAGCCGAAACGTACTACTGCATCGCGTCGGCGATCGCGTCGGCGCTCAAGTGCTCCAACTGCCACCGAAGATGTTAATAGCGAAGATCAACTCCCTCTCGATCTGGACGTCTCTGAGGCCGAGTCCGTTAGTCCACCCTCAGTAGCGGCGGCGGCTGACTCTGATGCGTTCCCAGATGAAGCCAGCGAGGAAGACACGCTTCTGGAGGAGCGCGTTGCCGCTGAATGGGTTGCGGATGATTTGAGCGAAGTCAATGATTACGAAGATGATGACTACGATGAAGATGAGGACGAGGATGAAGATGCTGACCTAGACGAAGACGAGGATAATCTGGAAGAAGAAGCTTCTGATGACTGGGAGCAAGTCCCTTTGAAGGGGCGACGTGTCCTGTCGACGTCACGGCAGCAAGAGCAGATGACCGTTCTCCCTTTCGAGACGCTGGTATTGAAGCGACCGTGTTATCTCGTTGTTGATCGCCTCTCTGAGCTGATCACCTGTCCCTTAAAAGATTTCGCAGAACTCGGCCTCATTCCCGAGGAGGAAGAGTATGCACGCACTCTTCCCGTCTTTGATAATCACCGTATTGCGCGTCGATTTTCACGCCGTAATCAACGCATCGTGAAAGTACCGGATGGCATGATGCTGACCAAAACTCAGCAGTATCTCCATGCTAAGGGGATTACACGCATTCTATTCGACGGGCAAGTATACGCACTGAATTAAAATGCCACCAGCTTGAGGCGACAGCGTATCCCTAAAAACTGGATGCGCTAAGTTTTGCCGGATCCATATCTGAGGATCAACTTCAGGTATGAGATTGGAGTGGCCAAAAAATTAGGAACCAGAGACTCAGACAAACGCTGGGTTCTGGATTGTTGTTGCGGCTCGTTTGACCGAGGCTTCGACAATAGGATGCCTCAACCCCTATCGCGATCGCCAAGGCTAGACCGTCAGACAGTCATTGGATCACCTCCCCTGCCTCCGAGTGAGTCGTAGACGCATGACACTTGAGCACTCGGCAAACGCCTCCAGGAAGCGCTCTTGATCCCCTCCATGGAGATTAGACGGCTCCTAAAGAATGCTTCTTGGACACCCTTCTCAAGGGCTATCTAAACCAGGGGCTGTCCTGACGCAAAAAACAATAATTAACATAAAGAAACACAGAGATTAACAGCTTCATGGAATGTATTTTGAAGTAATTGAATTGTCGAGCAAAGTAACTACATTTAATGCTTCAATTCAATGCTTACCACTCAATTCAATCGCGGCGGCTGTTTAAAGTTTGCAGCTACAGAGACATATCTGACGCTATGAATGCAATGTATTGCCTAACACAGAAAATTTGATGAAATTCTTTCATTCTAGAAATGTCCTTAAGACACTCTAAGGCTTACCCCATATGCTGTTCACGTTCGTTTTCAGGAAGATCAAGCAGGCTATAGGTACCTGAATTCTGCGTCTAAGAATGGGTTTTATCAGCACATAAACAAGTTTTGTTCCCATTGTTTACTAGTTTTTGAAAAATCTTAAATAACGTAAAGCTAAAAAAAAACGAATTATCCAGGTCCCTTTATAAAGAAGTAGAGCACAATAAAGGCGTGCTTTAGTAATAGGGTTTCTAACGGATGAGATACCACGTTTCAGTGGTAATGCTTCTTCATTTCGAACGATGAGCAACTTTGTGGTAAGTAATGAAATTCCCTCAGGATTATGTCTTAGTTCTTGACGAGCAACAGCGCAGGGTACATCAGTCAGATTTGCCGCTGGGTTCTGATCGATGTACGTTTGTGATTGCAGCTTCTGCAGAGCACGCAGTGGAACAGGCTAAGCAGTCAACGCCGTGTCTGGTGATTTTGGTGGGAGAGGATCACGCTTGGTTCAGGCATCAAGTGTATGCCCTCCGTCATTCGACCCATGCAACCCCGATGACTATTGTGGCGCTCACTGAGTCAACCTCGCCGAATTGGCAATCGGAAGAAGAGGCCCTTGACCTTGATGGATTTTTGGTCAAACCTCTGACCGACGACGTTCTGACTTCGCTTGTCCAATCAGCAATTGTCAAAAAGTCTTATCAATAGGAAGTCGTGGCGCGATCGCTCACTCCTCGCGACCAAATTTCCTGATAGTGACTCTTTGCAGAAAAGAATTTCCAAACTACAGAAGGGGCAGTTTAGAACATATTGGGAATTGCCCAAGCGCATCCCATCCGCCCTTCTACTCGTCTACTCTTCCCTGACTTAATGCAGGTATTTTACTTTCACGCTGATGAGAGCTATCTGCAGGTCTACCGATATTATCAATGCTCTGCTTGGGGCACCTGCGCAATCAGGATACAGGCGCTTACACTGAACTTGAAGTGTTTTGACGGTTCCCAGGCTTTATGAAAATCTATCGCTTACCGGCACTCTCAGACAATTACATCTTTTTACTCCACGATACTGCAACCGCTACGGCTGCCGTGGTTGACCCGGCTGAGAGCGAACCGGTTCTGCAGAAACTCGCAGAACTAGACGCAACGTTGGCCGCGATTTTTAATACCCATCACCATAGCGATCATGTGGGGGCTAATCGAAAGCTGTTGCAGCACTTTCCTGAAGCCGTAGTTTATGGGGGGGCTGAAGACAAAGGCCGGATTCCTGGTCAGCAGGTTTACCTGACCGAGGGAGATGTCGTTTCGTTTGGGGGTCGTGATGGAGAGGTTTTCTTTGTGCCTGGCCATACACGGGCGCACATTGCCTACTACTTCTCTCCAGGGGCTGATTCCGCGTGGGGGGATCTTTTTTGTGGGGATACCTTATTCGCAGGCGGCTGTGGACGCTTGTTTGAAGGTACCCCGCAGCAGATGGTAACCTCGCTCACAAAGCTACGATCGCTGCCTGACACCACCCATATCTGGTGCGCCCACGAATATACGTTGAATAATCTGCAATTTGCCGTCACAGTGGATGCTCAAAACCCAGTGCTGCGCGATCGCCTTGCTACAGTTAAAGCTGCGCGACAACACCAGGAAGCTACAGTTCCATCCGAATTGGGGTTAGAAAAGCAAACCAATCCATTTTTGCGATGGGATGTGGCAGCTCTGCAAACCACTGCCAAAACGGCTGATCCGATCCAAACCTTTGCCCGTATTCGAGGCATGAAGGATCGGTTTTAGGGAATTCGGAGTTCGGAATTCGGAATTCCCTAAAACCGAATTCCGAATTCCCACGCACTCTGACTTTAAGACACCTGGCTTTTAGACGTCCCGAGCCACTCGTTCAAGACCCACTGAGTCGTGTCATCAAAAGGCGAAGGCGGATCAGCATCTTCACCGGCATTCTTGTAGTAAATGGAAAGCTTCTGTTGGTAAAGGGTATAGAGCAGTCGAACTTCTGCCATATGACGATGAAAGCTAGCCAGAAGACTATTGCAGGTACGCTGTAGCCGATTGTGTTGCATTGAGAACCAGGCGAAGCCTAAAGCGGATTCTAAAGCTTCGCCATTACAGACAATCAAGGCATCAAACGCAAACGCCAGTCCCATCTGGAGTGCTAGCCCAATCAGATCATGGGGCCAAGGCCATCGTTCTAAACCGACATAGCGAGCAATTTCTGTGGCGACCATCATGCCAGCTGTGAAAAGCGCCATGATGGTCGCCACAAAACGCCATGGCCTGAGCATCGTCGTCGTTTGTTTAGCGTCAAAATAAAGAATGGCAACGGACACCTGTCCTAAAGTTAAAACCATTGTGAGCAGCACAATGCTCACGCCGACGAACGGATTGTTTTCGCCCAGATTTTTCTGGATCAGATATTCTGCAGGACTATAAATAAGGACCAGGCTAATTACCCAAGAGCCCAGGACCAAGAGACCCAGACAGAAATGGCGAATGACATCGCGGGTACGAGGGTAACCAAACTTAGGATTATCGTTAACTAGATTTTTTAGCGTTTGTTGTAGCTGTTCGCGTCGTTGAAAAGCTAAATAGGCTTGTTCACCGTAATAGCTGCATTTATGACGCAGCGTATCGAGTTCCCCGAGGGTTGCTTGAGCCCGGTGTTGGGCTCGGCTGGGACTGGGTTCGATGGAAAAGTTATTGGGAGTCATGAGCTTTGTTCCTTACGCTAACAAGATGAGCGATCGCGGCGTCTACCGATTCAAAGGCTTTGTGCTCCAGGCTGGCAAAAACACCCATACTCCCCGAACCATTAACGAGAAGGATCGTGGGATTGCTGGTCAGATTCACCGCTGATTTACCCTGTGTGTCGAGGCCATCTGATACGACGAGTAGATAAGCGTCAGGATTGGTTGACCAAACGCTGGAATCTTCTGACAGCAACAAATCAGCCCGCTGTAGCCCACCCCATATATCGGTGCGATCGCAATCAACTGCTCGGGTTAATAAAGGCGTAATCGCTGCCGCAAAGGTGTCAATCTTGGTGCGTGCTTCTGATTGGTGGGCTGCTATGGCTTCCTCATGTGCTTGCAGCAATGCCTTGTTTGCTGCTATGAGCTGTTCATAATCGGCCAATGCTCCCTCATATTCCCGCTGCTTTTCTGGCAGTCGTAATGGATTTATCGCCGTTTCATCCACTGGCGTGGGAGGCGTGGGTTCATGGAGTTGGTCTTCCGGAAAAACAGGGGGTTCCGCGATAGAGATGCGGGTAAAAGGGCGATTGCTATCGTTACAAATTGCCCCTACGGCGAGTGCGCCTCCCGAGTCGGAAAGGGTTTCCAGTAGTGGGGCCATCGTTTCTTGGTGGGGAATTTGGATGCGGTGCTGGTTGCCGCTACCACTGAAATCCAATAGCATCACCACCTTGAATGGGCGAGGGGCGGCAGATGGAATCGCCAACGATTGTGACTCCTGGACAGTGGCCTCCTCAACGGTTGGGGTAACAGACGAGGATGTCTGGACATTTTGCGGGACACTACAACCTACGAGACTGAGTAATAAAGCGCTCACGCACAGTCCCTGTTCCCTGCCCAGAGGGGGCAGAAATCGCGTCATCATAAGTCTCCGAAATGATAGAAGGCATGGTGGAGGGTCAGAACAACCCGTAGAATCATCCCCAACTGAGTCCAATTACATGAAGCAGGGGTTGCGATCAGGCCAGATTTTGATCACTTCAACAGAGACTTTTATTTGAATTTAGAATTTTCAAGTTTCGGCAAGAGAGAAGAGGCCATCAACACCTCTACCGCTTGGCGTACTTTCTAGAGCTTCTGACGCGGTGTCGTTAATGGTTGCGATCGCGACCGTCGGAGGATCCAAAGGAGACCGCCGCCAGCAAGCACAATGCCCAAGACACTTTCGGTTTCAGGAACGGCTGGGACATTGAGGGGATTGCCTGGGTCGGTCAGGGTATCTTCACCGCCTTCGAGTTCACGGTCAAAGCGATCGACGGATCCTTCTGCTTCTGCCAAAGCTTCCCGTTGGCGGTCATTCACCAGCACCAGCATTGAGGAATAGGGGGTGACAACTTCTGTGCGCTTGGCGATCGCATGTAACCCGTCCAGTTCTGCCAGTTGCGTCATGTCGCGATCGCGGCTCAGCCAACGGATGATCTGACGGGCTGCAAAGGGCTCAAACTCAGCATTATCGGTGGTCTTGTTAGGATTGCTGGTGATTTCCCAGCGATAACCATCCATAACAGTGCCGTCAATCGCTTGTTCGGTGGCCAGTCGATTCACGGCCTCTAGCAGATTGGCGGCAACGCCTCCCTGAGAGTCATAAAGCTGCTGCAACAGGTTATCCGTGTAGGCATTGGGAACTTCCCCCCCCAAATGAACCAACCACAGTGATCCGGGCGTAGTGGGTACAGATGCCTCATCCGTTTCTAGCTCATAGTTGCCAGTATCTGTGAGGATGAAAACAGCGTCGTACGCGTCTCCCTGTCGCAAGGTTTCGAATTGATTCAGCTGCTCTGTCAGGGGAAGGCTACCGTAGAAGGTTAGGTCTTTTAAGGCTGGCAGAGCATCAGTAGCGAATTGTTGAGGCGGGATGCCAGGGGCTGACGTGAGGTACCAGTCGATGGTGTTGTTTGAGGCAATCGTTCGACTATCTTCCAGAGCCTGAGCCAAAATTTCAACGCGATCGCCCATACTGCGAGAAGTATCCACCAGAATGGCCAGGCGCTGACCGGCTAAAGAAACAGTATCTTTGGCCTTTAACGGGGTCGCGGTGACTTGATAACCCTCAGCTAAGGTCGCCGTGTGGGCCGCTGCAGCCGTTGGCTGAACAGCGGGCAAAGCCGCCTCGTACCAAATATCCATTGGTTGTGAGACTGTTTTGTCGTTGCGCGAACGCTCAGTTTTTTGGGTCCAATAGAGATTACGCTTTTCGGTGAGTTGGGGCAACGGCCAACGGCCATCCTGCTGCACAACTTGATATGTCATCCATAGGTCTGTAGTCCCCGGTTCACCTGAGGCATCCCGCGCGGGGATAGGAAAGACCCGCAGCCGATATTGGCGCGGTCCGACTTGCTCTAACAGCGCCGGATCAGTGGCCTGAGTCCAGTTTGCGCGCTCAATTTCCTGTTTGTATACGGCTTGGGCTGCGCCTCTGGGAGACACTACAAAGCGATAACGCTCAGCAACGTCGGGTTCCTTCAGCCAGAGGCCGGTAATGGCAGCGCTTTCCGGTAAAGAGAACTGATAGACAATCTCCTGGTCGTCAGTGGTGTCGTTTTCATAGCGCTCGTGGAGGGTGACTTCGGCCCAATCGCCATTAGCTGCAACTGTGACTTCTTGCGTGGCTAGCGCGACGACGCGATCGTTGATATTCAGTAGACTCGCTTCTACCGAATCGCGATTAACCGTGGACTGTAGCGCCTGTTGAATCGTCTCAGCTTCGGCCTTCTGAATTGGGGTGTCGAAGAATTCGGCATAGAGCTGAGCAGCTTTTTCGATGTCCGCGCGATCGCCCCGATAGAGAAAGGGGGACATCAACGCGTTATGCATATTCTGAAAAACGCGAGCCTGGGGCCGGTCAATGGGAAAAACATGGGCGTACCACCACTCAATAAAGTTGACCTCATTTTTCGGACTTAAGTAGCGATAGGGAAAGAGGTAGGCATTGAGTAACCCTTGGCGAATTTGAGGTGACTTGTTAATCAGTTCTTGGCGAGCTGTTATCGAATCAGGCGCATCGGCAAGCAAAGAAAATGCTTTGACTTGGGGTTGAGGCCATGTCAGTAAAAATAACAAGCTAAATAGAGTCACCGTTCCACCTGTGATTAACCAGCCTTTGCGCCAGCTAAATTGGCGACCAAACGCTTGCAAAATGCGCCCCCAAGATCGCACAAACATGTTCACCATCGCGTAGGGCATGGCCAAAAATAGGGTGGTGCTGAATCCAAAGAGCGCAAAGGAGCCAAGGAAAAGCAGAGAACTTAAGATTCCCGACAGGAAAAACCAGATTTGCTCAAAAATGTTGCCAGTTTGGGTTGCATACCAAGACGAACTGATAACTTGTAGCAGCGACCCCAGCCACTCAAATCGGAAAAAGGCATAGAGAAACTGACACAGAATCGGGACGGTGTAAAACAGCAGCACCGTGCCCACATACAGCCCCATAATCAGCACAACTGTGTGCGTCACCATTTGGAACCAAGCCAGCCCTTTTTTATGAATCGCGTAGCCAAAGGTAAGCTCTAGGGCTAAGGTGGCGATTGCAATCGCCCCAGTTACCACCATCAACGTGCTAGCTGGGGTCAACTCGCGGAAAATAAACATCCGCAGAATGCACAGCGTCAGAATGGGAGCCTCCACCCCGTAAAACAGCCGCATGAGCAAAACTGGGTGTTTGCGCAACTTGATCAGGCCAAATATCGTGCAAGCTGGAGGGACTATCAGGAACCCTAACAGGGGTAAGACAAAGGGAAAGGGAATTTCTCCTGTCACTAGCGATCGGACTAGGGGAACCCCGATAAAGGGCATAAAGCCTAGATAGACGACGCCCAGAAAGAGTAGATTCCATAGCCAAAAGATGCTGTGGCAAAAGATGTGAACGAGCGCTTTTGCCAAATAGCCAGCAGGAGCATATCGGATTTTCTCAATCTGGGTGCTTAGCTTGCGGTTCATTGATGGCTCTCCACGACAGCGGAACGGGCTAACTGTATATTGGCCTCTACAATCACGAACTGCCCAGAAGCATCCAGTCGGATTTCGTCTGGTAAAGTCATAACCTATCGATGAAAACCGCAACTCTAAGGCACGGCACAAGCTTTATTGCACTAAGATTAATGCTCTGTAAATTAAATTTACTTCCGCATCTCAGTCGTAGCAGCTTGCTCCCCCGCTGTCGCCGTCCCCTTGAAAAAGGGGCTATGCAAACCTCGACAATGTATTGTCCCACTTCGTAAGGGGGCTTGGGGGGATTAAGCCGCCGTCGCTAGCGGTAGAAAACTTGATTTACGCCGTAATAATCATGCGACCCGTGTTTTTAGCCTTAAGATCGGGGGCATCCCAATTTGTATTCAAGCTATCTTGTCCTCACCCTAAATTCCTCTCCCAAGATTGAGAGAGGGACTTTCTCCGGCCCCCTTCTCCCAAATTGGGGAGAAGGGGCTAGGGGATAATGGCATGGGTTGCCGTAAAGAGTTGATGAGCCTGCCAAAAGACATAAGCTGACATCGTTATCAAAAATATTCTGAAAATAAGTTTGACAGTGGCATCGGGCAGTTTGGGCAGGAAACGGGTACTGATTTGTACGCCCAATAAGCTAGCCGTACCGAGAACCAATCCCGGTGTGATGAGGAGGTTGCCCTCAGACGCATGAACAATGCAAGCCGATAAGGCTACTACTGCCAGAACGCCTAAGCTGGTTTGGATAGCAGCTTTGATGGGCCGACCCAACAGCAACATCTGCAACGTTATCATCACAATGCCACCACCCACGCCCAAGATGCCTGTGAGTAAGCCAGCGACACTACCCACGATAATTTCCGACGCAAGTGAGCTGGGGGATATCTTAGATGTATTCTTATCGCTGCTAGTCGCTAAGCGTTTCCGAAAGTCAATCAAGAAAATATTGACGAACAAAAAAAGACTGAACAGTCCTAATAAAAGATGAGGCGGAATTTGATTGGCTAGACGGACACCTACCTGGACCATCAATAGCGCTGGTAAACCGAGAGAGAGGACTCGATTCAGCTTGAGACAACCCATGCGCCAGTTTTGGACACTGCCTGCAATGGCTGTTATCGCGATCGCTAAACTACTAGTCGCTACTACTTTGATAGGAGAGTAACCCAACGTAATCAAGAGCGGGACCAGGATGACGCCACCCCCAATCCCCAACAGCCCTGCCAGCATCCCCGTGACCAGTCCACCACCGATCAGCAGAAGCCAACTCCCTAATAGCATTTGGAGAACACCTTGATAGAACAATTAGGAGAAGAAGACCTGAGTCTTTCTCAAGAGCACCCTTGATAAAAGTCAAGTTGGTAGCCAAACCTAAATGGGGTTAACCAAGTGTTCCAGACACTTACTTGATTTTGCTTTGCTTGACAGTGAAGCTTTAAATACATGCGTCGTCAAGCAAATATTAGAACCCAAGTAAAGCATAAATTGAGTTTTCTGTTGCTAGTACCCTGTGGCAGAAATACCGCCACTATTCCTTTGACCCAACCACCCTTCCGCCCAACCCTCCACTATCGAATGAGTCCGAAAACTTACGCCGTCGAGTACTAGTATCACTACGCGGAAGGCAAAATTAAAAATGCAAAACCCACTCGCAGTGGGCTTTTTCAGCATTGGGAATGTTGTGCATACTTACGCCATCGAGTACTAGCAATGGCTGAGATACATCAAGAAACTTGATTTACAGGACATTAAGGCAGATTTGACAAAATCACACTAATTCAGTGTGAATCGATCAAAACTGCCTCCAAATGCCCTTTCTTTGCAGGAAACCACCCTTCCAGCGATAAACCCTTACCCTGTAATCTTCTTGACTGCGTCAAGAATCCCTACAGTCAAGCCATTACAGGAAATCTAAGTCAGGATTCTGAGCCATGATTTCGAGCGCTTGGGCAGTTTCAGATACCTCGTAATTAAAGACATCCTTTAAGAAACGGGTATAAGCCGTGTAAACAGCCTCGGAGCCATCTTCCTGCTTGACGATGAAAAAAGGCGCTGCGTCTACGGAGTACTGGTTTGCCAAGGCGAATCCTTCGCTCTCAGGATTCCGTTCATCCGCTTCAACAACACGGCCAATTGATTGTAATAGTCCAGACGTTTCTAGTTCTGAAAGCACATTGGCAGACTTGCGGCAAGGAAGCCCATTGGCTTTCACCTTCTTGACCATTGTGATGTTCATTCTTGCAGTACCTCCTGATATTGGTTTGGCATCAAATAATTTATGGGTCAATCGTCATCTTCAGTATTTATTGAATGGAAGCCACACTCCTTATCGGCAGCGTTTTCCCACCACCAGCGGCCTTCTCGCTCATGCTGACCAGGTAAGACAGCCATTGTACAAGGCTCGCAACCAATGCTGACAAACCCTTTTTTATGCAATGGATTGAAGGGCACCTGATTGAACCGGATGTACTTCCAAACTTGGGCAGAGGTCCAATTAGCGAGGGGATTGAACTTAACGAGCGATCGCCCCTCCCCGGCAAAAAAAGTGTCGGCTTGAATCACCGGAATATTGGCACGGGTGTCTGGACTTTGGTCCTTGCGTTGTCCTGTAATCCAAGCATCGACTTTAGCCAATTTGCGTCGCAAGGAATCAACCTTCCGAATTGCACAGCATTCCTTGTGTCCATCTTTGTAGAAGCTAAACAGCCCCTTTTCCCGAACCAAAGCCTCAACCTTGGCGGCATCTGGAAACAGAACCTCTAGTTCAAGGTCGTACTTCTCTCTTACCTTGTCGAGAAACTTGTAGGTTTCCTTGTGCAGTCGGCCAGTGTCGATTGTGAAGACCTTAAAATCCGAGCGGATCTGAGCCGCCATATCGATTAAAACAACATCCTCGGCACCACTAAAGGAAATGACAATGTCGTCGAACTGCTCCAAGGCAAATTTGAGAATTTGCATCGGTGACTTTTCGGCATACTTTTGTTGTAATGCGTCAATATCCAGTTCTTGCTGCTTCACTGGGGTCTGAACCATCATTACTCTCCTAAGAAACTAAGCTGACTTCCCGAAATAAATATCCCGTTATCGGTTGGCGACGAGAGGATCCAATACCTCCAAAACCAATACTCCTTTGGGTTAAATTTCGTTTAACCTAAACTAGGCTACCAACCTTTCTTGATAATTTCTTTCTCAGAAATCGTTTCAACCAATTAAGCAATTTCCTGCAATTTGTTTTGTTGAGAAGCCTTTGAGGAAGAATTATTGACTTCGCTTTGAACTTTGGTCAGTCGCTGTTTGAGCATCCCGAGATAGTCAGTTCGAAACTGTCTGAGTTGGTAATCCTGTGGATCAAGTTCTTTCAAATCCAACCAAGATTTCCGCCGGTTGAGTTCATTACGCTCTCTGACTGACTCAATCATTGTGTCAGTGATCTTCAGATCAGCAGCGGTCATCCGCTCATAGCCATAGAGGTCCATGTACTCTTTGGTAACGGTTTCGATAATCTCAATTTCCTCTGAACTCAAAGATTTCTTGAACTTGTCGATATAGGCAGGAATCGGGGCGAAGCAGTTATTTTCCCATAAAGCTGAGCGACCGGCGATCGCTTTTGCTTCTTGAGAAGCTGATACGTCCAACATCGTGGGCAAGAACTCAATGCCAAAGAACTGGCAAATGCGACGCAAAGTGATCTCTTGAGTGTTCAAGAAATCCTCATAGCGAATTGTCAGAACTCGATCAGGATACTGCTCAGCTAATTTCTTGGCTGCATCGTGAGCTTTAACCCAGGTGAAGCTATTTAACAGCGTGTCAAAATCATGGATAATGGCACGATTGATGCTGCAAATCTGCGCTCTAGGATCGCGGACGACATTCAGAAACAGCATGTCATCGAACAGAGACATCAACTCAGAAGCGTAGTGAATGTTGTCCAAAGACTTGTCCATGACAACCTTCGCGTGATGCTGTTGACCTGCTTGAAACAGCATTTCCCACGCGATCGCGTGAACACTCCGAGGCTTTTCCTTAATGGACTCAAAAATACTGACAGGATCCAGTGCGACGCCATCCCATTTCACCATGGTGGCATTTTGTAAGCCCACCAAATCAATGGCTAGCTGGAAATAACTCCAGTCATTTGAAAGATCGCCATAGGCCGGAACCAATGGCATAAAATCAACAATGTGCAAGGGATAGGGAGAATAAAATTCAGGGCTGACATTCAAACGTAAACGTAATGCATGGCTGCCACACCGTCTAATCGGAATCATCAAAACGGGGGTTGGCCGCTGAGTTTCAGTTTGTTGAGCATTAAGTTCCTGAGGCATAAATGCAGTCTCCATAAATCTACAGAGTTGAACAACGCAACGTTGCAACTACAAAG
>JBCBTQ010000140.1:0-15372 GCA_039818605.1 Cyanobacteria bacterium J06639_14
GTTGCTGGGAACTTGGCAAATATTGCGGGCGATCGCACCGCGAACATGAGGACGGTGAGATTCTTCATCCTGCAGGTTCACCCCAGTATTACCTAGTTCAGGATACGTAAACGTGACAATTTGACCGTAGTAACTAGGATCAGTCAGGACTTCTTGATACCCGGTCATCCCAGTATTAAAAACGACTTCACCTACAACTGTTCCCGCAGCACCGAATGACCATCCTGAATAGATCGAGCCGTCTGCTAAGACCAGCAAGGCAGCCGCATGGTTATCTGGAAACATAGGCGTTTTTTCTGTAGGGTAAACACAGTGACGTTCTAGGGCATTCTTAAGGATAACGGACAGTGTCACGTCCGGGGCATCACGATTGATTATTGCACTGCTCAACAAAACTATGTCTGCTCGCTTTTCGCTCCGCTGCTTCTCGCTTTTGCTGGTCAGCTGTTGTACCGTCTCAGGGTGTTCTTTCCTACCGACGCAGAACCCATCGTCAGGTCAACAGCCTGAAACAGAGCGTGTCGATGAAGCGACTCATACCAGCCCTCAGGAAGGCACCGCCGCCACAAAACCCGACACTGATGCTGACAAGACATCTGAGAAGGTAACGCCCAAGGCTGCAGTCGCACCGCCTAATCCGCAACAAAACTTCTTTGCCGACGGTGTGAATCGTGCCCAAAGCGCTGTGTCGATTGGCCAATCGGCGCAATCACCGGACGACTGGAAACTGGTTGAGAGCCGCTGGAATCAGGCAGTTGCGCTCATGCAACAGGTCCCCGACTCGGACCCGAACCATGCCACAGCGAAGCAGAAAGTAACGGAATATCAGGAATATGCCTCGCAAGCCGCCCAAAAGGCAACCGCCGAGACATCGATTAGTGGCACAACCGTTGCGGACAACGGCAACCCGAGCGGCCTCGTCGCCCAGATCCCCGTGGTCGATCGCATGGGAGGAACCCCCGTAGTTCCGGTCACACTGACCGGGAATGAGGGTACGCAGCGATTCAATATGCTGTTTGACACAGGCGCTTCAGCGACCTTAATCACGCCAGCAATGGCTCGGGCCGTAGGGGTTGTCATCATCGGTGAAGCCACAGTCATCGTCGCTGACGGCCGCCGCGTGCAAATTCCCATCGGCTATGTCGATACGCTAGAGGTTGGCGGCCTGGTTGTGCGCGACATCCGCGTTGGTATTGGCGGTGATGTTGCGTTGCTAGGACAAGATGTCTACGGCCAGTACGGCATTTCGGCTGGAGGTAGCAGTATTAATTTGTACGAGTAGAGCCGCGCATTTTTGAAGTAGAGCCGCGAAATTTCGCGGCTCTACTTCAAAAATGCGACCAATGCTTCCAATTTGGCCCAGGCCGCGCCACTTTGGAGAATATCGTTAGCGCGCGTGATGCCATCCGCGATCGCGGCCTCAAACGTCTCACCCTGAGCAACCCCAGCCACCTTAAGAGCCAGGGCAGCGTTAAGCGCAACTACAGCCTGCTGAGCTGCCGTCCCTTTGCCCTGCAATAGATCGCGAAGGATAGCGGCATTTTCCTCAACTTCACCGCCTCGCAACGCTGCCTTATCAGCTTTGACGAGGCCAAATTGACGCGGATCCAGGACTTCTGAGCGGACCTGCCCACCTTCTAGGATGGCTAAATCCGTACTGTCGTCAAGACCAGCTTCATCCAGCCGTTCGCGACCATGCAGAACGATCGCTTGAGGCATTTGTAATTGATTCAAAGCCTGGGCCATGGGAGTAAGGACCGTGGGGTCAAAGACACCAATCACTTGTCCAGTCGGGCGTAAAGGATTCACCAAGGGGCCTAGCAGGTTGAAAACCGTACGCACTTTGAGGGTCCCTCGCAGCGGCGCAACCGCTTTCATCGCAGGGTGCCAACCCCGAGCAAACAAGAAGGTAATCCCCACTTCTTTAACCGCAGCTTTGACTTTCTCTGGGTCCGCGCCTAAATCAACCCCCAGGGCTTCCAACACATCCGCTGACCCGACTTTGCTAGAAGCAGAACGGTTACCATGCTTGGCTACCGCAATCCCAGCGGCGGCCACAACAAACGCAACGGTGGTGGAAATATTAAATGTGTGGGAACCATCACCGCCGGTACCACAGGTATCCACCAAAGGCGAAGGCATGGTTGGATCAGCGGCATCTCCTCCTAATGACTGTGCTTGCAGCACTCGTGCCATACCCGCCAATTCATTCGCTGAGACACCCTTCGCTTGAATCGCTGCCAGAATCCCCCCAGAAAGTACCGGCGGAATATCTTCAGTTAACCAGCCTCGCATCAGAGCTTCGGCTTCAGACATCGTCAACGATTGACGATCAATGAGCTGTTGCAGCAAGGCTGGCCAGTCATAGGTAGAGGTTTCAGCGATCGCGGTAGTCACGGCAACGAGTCAAAATAATTTTCAGCAAAGATTGCAGTCGTCCCGATAAGGCCGACTGCAGACAAGAAGCAAACAGGAGCTAAATTTCGCGACAGGACATCTTCACTCCATCTAGAACCAACGCCTTTCCTACGCGGAAAAGCTTCAGCCTGCAAAGCAAAGACAGTTGATCGCGAACAGCTTGAACTAGCTTGCTTTAGAAAGCAGACATTGCAATCGTTGCTGCAACGCTGCGAACTCCCCCAGACAACAAATTCAACACCAAGAAAGCCAAAATGGGAGAGAAATCCATTCCACCCAAAGGCGGAATGATTGAGCGAAAAAGATTCAGATAAGGATCGGTCAGTTGACTAAGCGTTGCGAAGGGTTGGCTAAACCAATCCACATTCGGGAACCAACTCAACAGAATCCGGATGAGCAGCAGAATGGAGTAAATGGAGAGGAATGTCCCAAATGCCTCTGCGAGCATTAGCAGAATGGAAGAATCCATCGCTTTGATTGCCTCCTTGTGGGTTAGCAGAAGAGTCTATTTATGGATTCTAGTGTACTTGATGCGCTATCGATGCTGGCAATGGAGAATTCCTAACATCTATTATCTAGACATCCGCCCAGCGGCTACAGGTAGGCATAGGGTACACAGACTCGCGGCGGCAAGTTCCTGGGATTGGAGGCTGGAGGCTGGAGGCTGAAATTAACGTCCTCGTGAAGGCTAAATTTTTCCCCCATCACGACTTCCCGGCTTCAGTTCATAGCGCAGAAAGGGCGGTGGCAGTCTGCGGCCATGCTGAACGCAAATCACGGTGATACGCTGGTAGTCAAACTTGCCGACCTACTGATATGGCTAATCTCAAACGTACCCGTGAGGATATTCTCGCATCCGTCATCGATACCATTCACCGTAAAGGCTTGACGGCAACAGGTTTAAGTGAACTCTTCAGTCTGAGTGGAGCGTCTTCGGGTAGCTTTTATAACTACTTTGCGTCCAAACAAGCTCTCGGACATGCTTTGATCGATTTTGAATGGGACAAGCTCAAGACCAATATCTTGGAACCGGCAGGCGAGCAATGTAACACGCCGATCGAGCAACTCTTCTGGATGCTCGATGCCTTAGAACAAAAACAGAGCCAAGAGCCTTTCTGCGGGGGGTGTTTGCTGGGAAATTTAATTGTTGACTTGGTCGAGCAGGACACCAGCTTTCGCGATCATTTACAGCAGGTCTTCCAGCAATGGGAAAATGCCCTGGCCCAGCGCCTGGTGGAGGGCCGCGCTCAACTGCAGCCCGATATTGAACCTAATTTACTTGCAGAACAGATCATGACCGCGATCGAAGGAGCCATGCTCATGGGGCGACTGCACCATGACACGCAAAGACTTGAGCGAGGCTTTGACATCGCTCGTCAACTGATTCGAGCGGCCATGAAACAGGATCTCGCCAAAAGCATCTGAGCAAAATGGTCGAATAAAATGTATTAAAAGATACAGTTTGACTGATATGCATTTCGTTAAATTGAAATAGAAAGAACATTCTAATTGGCAGCTACCATGTCAGACTCCGCTACTGTTACAACCAATGTCAGTGTTCCTCTAGCGCCGATTCCTCAAGACGGGCTTGAGGCTCTGGGTCAGAAGAACCGTGAAAATCCTGCGGATAAGACCCTGAAAGTAAAAACGGTTTGTGAAGGTAAGTTCCGGAGCTTGAATTATGCCCGTGACTTGGATCCGTTTGTGGTAGATGAACCGCCTGGATTGCTGGGAGACAACACAGCCCCTAACCCCTCGGAAATTGTTCTAGGCGCATTTGGTTCTTGTTTGGCGGTTGGCTTGCAAGCAAACGCAGCCGCCCGAGGCATTACTCTTACGAAGTTGGAAATTTCTCTGGAAGGAGACATTAATATCACGAGTACTTGGGGCACCGGTGAGTTGGCCAAGCCTCAACTAGGCTTTACCGATGTGCGGGTTAAGGTTGATATTGATGGCGATGCCAGCCGCGACGTTTTAGAGGAAATGGTTGCTCACGCCAACACGTGGTCACCGGTTTCGGCAACCCTCAGCAACCCGATGCCTGTCAGTGTTGCAATGGCTGAGTAGAGTTCAATCTGAGGAGGAAGGTTTCTCCAGCTTAGGAAGCGAGGGGCAGCAATCATTATCCAGATGCAGATGTTTGCCCAACTCTAACTCAGTGCAGCGAAGCGTATGTTATGGCCTGAATTTTAGAGTCTTCCTAAGCTAAGATCGCTGAACTTGAAATAGAGGCCTCTTCGACAAGCGCTATTTCCTGCATGTTTGCAGCAAGAAAATTTAAGTTGAATTCATCATTTTGAGCTGGATTAATCATGCAGACACTTCCCAAAAAAAATTCTGGAAATACATCTACTACCTTGGCAACTGCGACGGAAGCAGTGCGTCATACGGTGCAGCAAATGTTGGTCCCTAAGGTCCAAGACATTGACCTCAAGGGTGAATATCCAGCTGATGTTCTGCATCAGTTGGGAAGTGCGGGGGCCTTTGCTCATGCTGTTTCCCTCGAGCATGGAGGAACCGGTCTGGGGTTGAAAGGGGCGATTCAAAGTATCGAGGAGATCTCCAAAGCCTGTTTGTCCACCGGCTTTATGGCTTGGTGCCAGGTCGCTTGTACCTGGTATTTACAAAATACGGATAATCAAGCTTTAAAAGAAACGCTGCTGCCTGATATTGCAACTGGGCGTAAACTAGCTGGCACGGGGCTATCTAACCCCATGAAGCACTTTGCTGATATTGAGAAGATAGCGCTGACGGCCGAACCAGTTGAGGGTGGGTACAAAGTTAATGGCATGCTGCCTTGGGTCTCTAACTTGGGACCGGGACATGCCTTTGGAATTGCGGCCCAAATTGTTGATAGCGACGATTACATGATGGCAGTGGTCTCGGATGACTTAGAGGGAATGTCACTGCGGTGTAATGCTCATTTCATCGCGTTGGAAGGAACGGGTACCTACAGTTGCCTCTTTCGCGATGCCTTTGTTCCTGATGCGATGGTGTTAGCTGCGCCTTGCGAGGACTATGTTGACTGCATTCGCCCTGGATTTATTTTGACGCAGGTCGGCATGGGGTTGGGATTGGCCACCAGTTGTGTGGAACTGATGCAGCGTTCAAACAAGCGCTTGGGCCATGTGAATCGCTTTTTGGATGATCAAGCGGAAGATCTTGAAGCGGATATTGCTATGGCTCGCGATCGCACATATGCTTTGGCGGCTCAACTCGACCAGTGTTCCGGCAAAATCAATGTGCAGCTAATGCGCGAAGTAATTCAATCCCGGATTGCCGCTGCTGAGCTATCGCTGAGGGCTGCTCAGGCAACGATGCTTCATGCCGGTGCTCGGGCTTACGTCCATGGCAGTGCTCCCGAACGTAAGCTGCGCGAGGCGTATTTTGTGGCGATCGTCACGCCTGCGTTGAAGCAACTTAAGAAAATGCTGTTTGCCATGCAAGAAACGGCCCTTTCTCCAGCTGTACGGTGACAGATACTACCTACTGTGCCCAAACGGTACAAAACATAGCGGCAGGGCGTGATGCCCATCATCCAAGCTTCCCTAGCTACGTGGATGATGGGCATCCGCTCTCAATTCAGGTGTTTTTGCAGCACGGCTTCAATTTCTTCAGTCTGAAATTGCTTAGCTAACTGCAAGATAGAGACCGCGAAGGGATTGTAGGCGGTGTTGGTTTCTATTAGTTGTACAAGCTGTGTTCGGATATCTTTAATTCTGTCTTGCTGCGCCAGTTGCAATAGTGATTCCAGAACCGGTTTGGGTGGCACAATCACTTCAATGGCCAAGGGGTTTGCCGGTTCGGTCATCGGCTCATGACTTGATTCATAGATCCATGCCAAATTCAAATGGGTCGCCAAGAGTCGAAATAGAGCCTGCGCATCTACTGGCTTGGCCAGAAACGCATCGCCACCCCGCTCAAGGGCAACCTGCTGATCAGATTGGGAAACAGCAGCGGAAGAAACGATCACCTTGAGCGATTGGAATCCTGCAGTACTGCGAAGGCGCTGGAGCAATTCCAACCCATCCATAACGGGCATGGTCAGATCGGTAATCACCAAATCAGGGTGTTCAGAATGGATTTTTGCCAAGGCATCCTGTCCGTTCGCGGCTTCGATGACGGCAAAATCGAGGGATTCTAGCAAGTTCACCAACACCGCCCGATTTTCCCAACGGTCATCCACGACTAAAATCGTGCGGCGACTCTTCTCAAGCGAGGCTGGGCCGATACCTCGATAACCAATAATGCGATCGCCCCCTTGCAGGATTTTTTGTTGTCCCTCCCACTTTGTCGCGAGGGGCAGGGCAACCGTGAAGAAAAACTCGCTACCCTCACCCAATTGACTCTTGAATTGCAGGTTATCACCCATCATTTGAACGATGCGCTGGCTAATGACCAGTCCGAGGCCAGTGCCCTCTTCTTTCTTGGCCTGATCGCCTACTTGCTCAAAGGCCTGAAATAGCTTGGCACAATCAGCCTCGGCAATTCCAACCCCCGTATCAACCACCTGGAAATGGAGTGTAGCGTGGTCATCGGCAATTTCGAGGACATCCACACGCAGCGTCACCGAGCCTCGTTCGGTAAACTTGATGGCATTACTTAACAGGTTGAGTAGCACCTGACGCAGCCGTTTTTCATCGACTTCCACACCATCAGGTAAACGGGAACTGGGTTGATAGATAAACTCAATCCCTTTTTGCTCAGCGCGAATTTTGCACATCTCGACGATGCTGTATAGCAACGATGGCAAATGCAAAGCCGTGGGAGCTAACTCTAATTTGCGAGCTTCGATCTTGGCGAGGTCAAGAATATCGTTAATGAGCGTTAACAGGTGACTGCCGCATTGATGAATAATGCTAATCCCGTTCTGCTCTTTATCAGATAGCGTTTTTGCACGTCCGAGAATTTGAGCATAGCCCAGGATGCCGTTCAGGGGTGTCCGCAATTCGTGGCTCATACTGGCAAGAAACTCGCTTTTGGCCTGGTTTGCTCGATCAGCAACGAGTTTGGCCTCTTTCAATTCAGCCGTACGTTCATCGACCCGATGTTCTAAGTCGGCAAACGAGGATTTAAGCTGCTTGGCCATCTGGTTAAACGATTGTCCTAATAAGCCCAATTCATTCACATTAGATGGATTCACTTGTTGTTCTAACTGACCATGGGCAATCAGATCGGCAGCGTGGTTGAGCTTTAGAATGGGCCGTGTGATCCAACGCGAGGTATATAAGCCCAGGATCGAGGCGATCGCCAGAGCGGCCATGCACAGAAGGATAGTGGTACGCGTATTGGCATCAATGCGGGCCATAAAGTCAGATTCAGGCACCGTGACCACCACGAGCCAATCCAGTCCCTGCTCATCCTGCAGCGGACTCACCTGAACAAACTGTCGCTTACCATCGATATCAAAACCGAGCAGTTGCTTTTCATTAATTTGTTGAAAATCGCCGAACTGACTCAACAAAAAGTTGGCAGTTGCTTGAGTGGTGGGATCCTGGCTATCGACCGCTGCCAGACGTTGCGTTTCATCATCGGTGCGGATGAAGGGAAGTTCTGACGTTGAGGTGGCAACTAAGGCCCCGGATCGCTCCATAATAAAGGCCTGACCAGTCTGCCCAATATCTAACGATTGCAAAAACTCACTCACCAAAGAGAGTTGAAGCGTGATAAATAACACTCCCTCTAACTTTCCGGAGGCATCGTAAACAGGTTGGGTAGCAGGCAGCAACAGGGTGGGATTAAAGAAATGGGGGAAAATGCCACTCCAGGTTGGTTGTTCAGCGGCTCTTCCCTTGGTGTACCAATCACGCTTCCGCGGGTCATAGTCATCCTTCGATTGAATTAACTCATCTCTCGCCCCCGTCTCGGTCGTTGAATAGGAATTGAGGGTGTAGTTAGACGCCTGACTGGAGACCCGGACCACCAGCGATTTATCTTCGAGGCGATCGAGCGCAATAAACTCCCTGGCTTCACTGCCCATACTAATTTGGGTAACCAATTGAAAGACTTGCATCTGATGCCAAAAATGACGTTCTAAGCCCTCTAAATCTTGCAGATCTATTTGGTCGAGTTCCAAAGCAGACGCATTCAGCTGATTAATTTGATGGGGAGTGGCCAGAAATGACGTCAGGTTTTGGTCAATACGGTTGTCAATTTCGGCTTTCAGTTGCTCAGCGAGATCGTTGACTGCCCGTGCGCCATTTTGTAGCGAGAAATAACCGGTTAACCCAACCGCCGCAAAGATCTGTAGGAGAAACGGCCCCAGCAGGACTAATCGCAGGGGCAGCTTATGGGCCCTTGAGTGTCTAACGGTTGAATTAGTCAGCTTCATCGCGCCTTACCCACAAGATAGACAGTCTATATTCTTCCCTAACTGTGAAATCAAATATCCTTACCCTCTTACCGCCAGAAGAGCAAGCACTTGTTGGCATGAACGTAGCGTACTTCTGTGGCATTGATAACCTCAGATGGTATTTTTGATCACAAAAAGCAACTAGAATAACCGTTCTAATAAAACTGTTCAAGATAGCTACAGACTATGGTTTTGACATCAGCATCAATCGCCAGCCAGCGATGGAATAATCTTTCTTGTGAGCAGGGTACAGTCTCGGACCTAGCTGTCCGATGCTTGATTTGCGGCAGTTTTCATACGACGCAAGATCACTGGAAATTTATGGCAGACATGCCTCAGGATCCAGCTGCGCTGATTGATGATTTGGTCAAAATGCGCCTCTATCAACCTCAGGCTCTAGAGGTTGCCAATGCCATTAGTCAGGCTGAGGTACGTCAAGCTTTATTCGTCAAAATGACCGCTCAGGGCAGTCCTAAACGCGAAAAGCTGGTGCTCGACTTGATCAAATTGGCTGGCGGTTTAGATGAAGCCTTTGCCGCCGCCTTTGGCCCCCAAGCAGGCCGCTTTTTCAGCGATGCTCAGCGCGTGAGTCAGTTTACGCGTCGGAAGTTTTTGCAAAATATTGCCGTGGGAGCAGCCCTAGTCTCGCTGGCAAACTGTACGCCCCAACCCGAAGCAACGGCCCCTGATGAGCCCGCTGCTGAAACACCTCCACCGCCCCCCACGACAGGCGATATCGAAAAGACGGACTTGAAAATTGCGTTTCTTCCGATCACCTGTGCGACGCCTATCATCATGTCCGACCCTCTGGGCTTCTATGAAAAGCATGGGCTCAATGTTGAACTCATGAAGTACGCTAGCTGGTCAGTGGTGCGGGATGCCGCGATCGCGGGCGAACTGGATGCTTATCACATGCTGGCTCCGATGCCGATTGCCATGTCCTTAGGGTTAGGCTCCAGTCCCTTCCAGGTGAAGTTAGCCAGTATTGAAAACAATAACGGTCAGGGCATTGCGGTCGCGAAGAAGCATCTCGGCAAAATCAACGGTCCCGCTGACTTCAAGGGGATGACCATTGGCATTCCCTACGACTATTCCAACCACAACCTGATCCTGCGCTATTACCTGGCCACGGGTGGGATTGATCCTGACAACGACGTTAAGCTACTCATTCTGCCGCCACCCGATGCGATCGCTAAAATGTCCACGGGACAGATTGACGCCTTCATCCTGCCGGATAACTTTACCCAACGGGTTGTCTTTGACGATATTGGCTTTATCCATCTACTAACCAAAGATCTGTGGCCCGGTCACCCCTGCTGTGCCTTTGTCGCCGCTCAAAACTGGATCGACGAGTACCCTAATACCTTCCGAGCGCTGAATAAAGCCATTATTGATGGGGCCACTTACGCGAACGATCCGGCTAACCGCAAGGAAATCGCGGCAGCGATCGCCCCCCGCGAATATCTCAACCAGCCAGTGGAAGTCCTCGAAGCTGTGATGACTGGCAACTTTGAAGATGGTCAGGGTAACTCCTTTGAAATCCCTGATCGCATTTACTTCGACCCCTACCCCTGGAAGAGTTTCGCCAGTTGGATTTCCACCCAACTTGTGCGGTGGGGCTATATGCCCACCGAAGCAGCTAACTACGACGAAATTGGCGAACAAATTTTCCTCACTAGTTTGGCTAGCGAACTCGCGACCGAACTCGGTGTAGAAGCTCCGCAAGAACTCACCCGCGTTGAAAATCTCAAATTCGCCGAATTCGACCCCAGCCAACCAGAGGCGTATTTGAAGGAGCAGATTGATAAGTATGGGGTTTAGGAATTCGGAATACCCTGCGGGAAGGGCATAGCCCTACGGAGTTTTGAGTTTGGAATTCCGAAGTTTGGAATAGGTAATAGATGAGTGATGCGACCCTCTACGCCCTAACCTCTACGCCCTAACCTCTACGCCCTAACCTCTACCCTCTACGCCCCACCCTCTACCTATAACCCCTAAAACCATCACGAGGTATCTCCATGTCGTCCCCAAAACGCTACAGTTTTGAATTGGCTCGATCGCCCCAGGATGTTCGAGCCTATTTCCGGTTGCGGCAGGCAATTTTTTGTGAGGAGCAGGGTCTATTTGTGGGGGATGATGAGGATGCGATCGATGCGATCGCGTATCCGATTATTGCGGTGGAAAATAATGTGATTGCGGGTAAGCGGATCGTCGGCGTGGTGCGAATTTATGAGGATGAGTCGCGACTTTGGTATGGCGGACGACTGGGGGTGCATCCGGCCTATCGACGGGTGGGACGAATTGGCAAAGGGTTGATTTACAAAGCGGTGACGACAGCGAATACGTGGGGCTGCGATCGCTTCCTGGCAACGGTGCAGCTACAGAATGTGCGCTTTTTCCGGCGGCAGCATTGGGAGTCAATTGAAGAAATTTCGGTGTGCGATCGGCCCCATCATCTCATGGAAGCCGATTTGAACTTCTATCCACCGGGGAATGAGCGGCGTCCGGTCTTGTTCTCGGGAACGTCGAAGGTTTCTTGATGCTGGCGGAATTGGTAGCGGCATTGCGTCCAGCTTTAGGGATTCTCCACAAGCGGGATATCCAAACAGCGGCTACCCACTTAGGACGCTACGTTCCTCACAATCGAACGGGAGCACCGATTCGGCTGGGGGATGACTGTGCGGCCATTCCGGATAATGACGGTTATTTATTGCTGGCAGCGGAAGGGCTATGGCCGCCGCTCGTCGAGGCGGAACCGTGGTTTGCTGGCTGGTGTGCGGTATTGGTTAATATCAGCGATATTTACGCCATGGGGGGACGCCCGATCGCCGTGGTCGATGCGCTATGGAGTCAATCGGCAGACCAGGCGGATGCGCTTTGGGAGGGCATGATGGCAGCTTCGAAGACGTTCAATGTGCCGATTGTGGGGGGGCATACGAACTGCCATAGTCCCTATGCAGCATTATCGGTGGCAATTTTGGGCCGGGCGAAGCATCTGATCACGAGTTTTGATGCGCAGCCGGGGGATGCCTTGGTGTTGGTAACGAATCTGGAGGGGCGATCGCACCCGCAGTATCCGTTTTGGGATACGGCAACCATGGCCGAACCCGCGACCCTACAGCGCCATCTAAATCTACTGCCGCAGGTGGCGGCAGCAGGCTTGTGCCAGGCCGGTAAGGATGTGAGCATGGGCGGTATCGTGGGCACCGCTTTGATGCTGTTAGAAACGTCTCACTGTGGTGCCGTGCTGGATATTGAGGCTATTCCGCGTCCCGCTGAAGTGCCTTTGGCGAAATGGCTGCTGAGTTTTCCCAGCTATGGCTTTTTGTTGAGCGTAGCACCGAAGAATGTGCCATCTTTACAGGCACTGTTTCAGGAGGAAAATCTGGTGTGTGAGGCGATCGGGGAAGTGAGCAGCGATCGGAGCCTGATCCTCAAAGCTAAAACAGAAACTCATCTGTTCTGGAATTTTGCTCAATCGCCACTCACAGGCTTTGCGATGGAGCACACGACCTGAGCATACTTCTTCAGGCGTATCACTTAAGGCGAGAAATTTGGGTGTCGAAACCTTACCCAGCCGAAGTTTCCCGGCTTAAACATTACGCCCCTCTTCATCGCGTGAGGTGAAGCAATTTCCGATTTATGCGTTGCCTATTCAGTGCATAGTCAATTCAGTCAGCACTCATTTTGAGGCAACTTTGCAATCGTATTTGCCGTTGTCATCATCCTGGATCGAGAGAATATTCGGAAACAAGAAAAACTGATGTCAATCGGCGTAGTATCGATTGAATTATGATGATATACCTCAAGGCTACAGATAAGTTTAGTCAGCATTGTCTTACCCCTTGATGGGGTGGGACCAAGGCAGCTTCTGTGTATTAAAGCACGGCATTGTCGCAGGTTGCTAGAATGGCTAAGTTGGATATCTAGCCCTGTTCAGGTAAGTCCAGGACATTGGGACCAAAGTAAAATCTAAGGCTTAATGCCTAAGGCTGCACTTGATCCAAATGCAAACTGGCATGAAATTTTAAAGCCGCTGACCAGAGACATTCAGGCAACCGATAGGAAGAAAATAGCGCTAGAAAATATTCAATATTCGACCAGAATTTTAGCGAGGATCAAAATGGGCCGGAGACCTGCTGGATATCATCAAAAAGGCTGGACAACTGCTGTAATTTGGGGTTGTGCTGTGGGCATGTTTGCCCTGTGCATCCCTCTTATAGCCATTGCCAAGAGTGGATTGATATTACCTATCCTCGTAATTCTTGGTGCGAGTGGTGGAACAGTTGCGGTTTGGCTTCCATCTAACCAGCAGCGCAAAGAAGACATTTTGAAGATACAAGCTCTAGAAGAGCGCGTCATGACCCTAGAAACAATTTATACAACGCTTCCAGAGATTGAGAAGCCTCATCATCAATTGCCAGAAGATAGGCAGTATGTATCGCCATTTGACAATTCTACGGTTTACCCAAGTTCCCCAAAGCTCACGCACCCTCCTCAATTTGATGGATACGCCTCTAACCATCGTTTCAAATCATCCACCTGATTGAAATCAAGTAAGGCACCGGCCAGCCTTTTCAGCTCATCAAGTGTCACCTGCGCCAGACGCGATCGCACGTCATCAGATCGTTGTCCCAACTGTGTTTAGACGTGCATCTTGAACCTTTCGAGATTAACCTCTCACAACTTTTTGCTTGAGCTGCTTCATGAATAGGCTTGACTTTAATAGATGAGTTTTTTTCATGGCAAATAGGGTTTTATCTAACAGCTCAATTGCATCATTGATATCTCGAGAAGATAGTACTTCTAGGGTTTCTAAATTCGTGTTCATCGAATGTCCCTCAGAGCAATACAGTTTAAAGCATTGAATTTTTCATACAGGATGAAGGCTCATTACTTGATTGATAGGTCTAAAGCATCTCCAACTAAGACAATTGATATAGCTATTGTGAAGTAGAGAAAAATTCCTTGTACCAGTTGGATTGTCATGGAAAGGCTCCTTGCGGTTTGCGCAAATGCATTTTGTTTGCTGTTTTTAGTATCTCGATCTAGACTTCAGGTTTGTTGGGAAAAATTGAGGTCTTGAATTCTCAATTTTGAGGTTTTGACTGAGAAGTCAACAGCAATCAAGTAGACATTGAGGAGCTGATGTGTCATCTTGCTTACCTGGACCGGTGCCCATGCAGAAAGGCGATCGCGATATCAGCAACCTGTTGCGGTTCGGTTGCAAACATGAAGAGATGATGCCTTTGAACTCTTATCAGCTCGATGTCATCGACCAGCCATGTTGGGTTGTTACTGTGCTTGCCCAACCTGCACACCGCTCTATAACCGTCTGGAGGACGATATGTTGATCCGCGTTGCTCAACTCAGCGATATTGAGACGCTCTTTGACATCAGAACCAGCGTGGTTGAAAATCACCAATCGCGTGAGGAGATTGCAGCGTTGGGGATTACGCCCGAATCGGTGGCTGAAATGTTGCAGACGGATTGCTGTGCTTGGGTCGCGGAAATTGAGGGCCAGGCAGTTGGGTTGGCGATCGCTAACAAAACAGAACAAACGATTTTGGGTATGTTTGTGCGTCCGGCCCATGAGGGCAAAGGGGTCGGGCGGCGGCTCATGCAGGCGGCTGAAGACTGGCTGTGGGCGGCTGGCATTGCCGAAATTTGGCTCGTGACGGGGAATGATCCTACCTTCAGAGCTTATGGTTTTTATCTGCACTTGGGATGGACTCCGGTGGGGATTGAGACGGAGGGACCCTTTGCGGGTGAAATGAAATTCATTAAATCAAAAAGCCTGGTGCCGTCGGCCTCTTAATTCCGTCGGCCAACTTTTGGTTCTGTGAGCAGCCAACGAAAAAAAGCATGGGCCAGCACCGCCGCGATCAGTTGGACGATTATAAATGACGTTACGTTGGCCGGATGAATCCCGGCGAAGGTATCCGAGAAGCCACGAGCAATGGTTACGGCTGGGTTCGCAAAGGAGGTCGAGGATGTGAACCAGTAGGCAGCCGTAATGTAAAGACCAACAGCGTAAGGCACGGCTTCAGAGCGGGCTTTGATGCAGCCCAGGATCGTGCCGATCAGCCCGAAGGTGGCGACAAATTCGCCCACCCATTGGCCGAGTCCTGTGCGCACAGTGGTTGAGGGATCGATCAAAGGATTGTCAAACATGATGTGGGCAACGAATACCCCCGCAATGCCGCCGATCACCTGAGCGATCGCGAACAGCAACGATTCCCTGGCTGCGATTTCCTTGCGTAGGGCAAAGACCAGCGTCACAGCAGGGTTGAAATGCGCCCCCGAGATTGGTCCAAAAACCAGGATTAGCACGATTAGGATGGCACCGGTCGGAATTGTGTTACCCAGTAACGCGATCGCAACATTGCCTCCCGCCAGCCGCTCGGCCATAATCCCAGAGCCAACGACGGTTGCCAACAATGTAAATGTTCCTAGCCATTCAGCCATCAATCTGCGTAGCATCACATGATTCCTTTGCTAATCCAGGAGGCTTTAGGATTCTAAAGTGACGATGTCATCATAGGGTTAAGTCATCAACACCGCTTCCAGCCAAGACGTATTGGGGAAGCAGACAGCACGAC
>JBCBTQ010000141.1:0-15339 GCA_039818605.1 Cyanobacteria bacterium J06639_14
TACCTCTACGGCTGTCTCCGCAAGCAAGATCCCCCCATTACCCGCGACACCTTGGAACGCGTGATCCGCGATGAACGCAACGACATGCTAGGTCTCATCAACAAACAAGAATGGGATCTGCTGTTTCAAGCTGTGAAAACCCGATCCCTGCAAGGAAACCCTAAGTACAATAGTTTGTTACGGAGCCTTTTCCTCTATGAATACCGCGACGATCGCGGTCGCTGGATCGACATCAATCCTGTATTAGCTGAAACTGAAACCTTTAAACAGTGGCAAGGACCGCGATCGCTACCGCAGTGATCCAGAGTGGAAGGGTGGGAGGGTAGCAGGGTAGTAAGGTAAGGAAAATTGAGTCTCAGCCACATGAAGTCTTACATTTTTCGACGAAAAATGAGCATTTATACAAAAAACTGAATGCCCCCAGATCTGCGCCCCTACACTACTCATTCAGTTTCCCTGGAGAGTTGAATACAGATTTAGTACCCTCCCATCGCCCTTCTACCCTCCTACCCCACCACCCTTCCACCCTCCTACCCCACCACCCTCCTACCCTCCTACCCTCCTACCCTCCTACCCTCCTACCCTTTCCCCTAAATGACCGACCTCCGCCCCTATCCAGATGCTGAACTCCTGCAGCACAACCAGGCTAGCCTGGAGGAGTTGCAGACGGTGTTGCGGCGGGAGGCGGGTGAATTTTCGCTGACGATCGCGGCTTGTAACTATCACCGTCTGCGCAATTTGGTTGTAGGCCATTTTGTCGAGCACAATCAGTCTCAGCGACTGTCGTTGCCGCCTAATACCACCAGTTTGGTGGATACTATTCAGGCTCATCTCGGGACCGCAACACCCCCGGCCAGCCTGATGGTGACGGGGCTAGAGCTGCTGAAGGAAGCCGAATTAATGGCGGTGCTCAAGGGGGCGAATCTCTCACGGGATGAGTTCCGCAAGCATTTTCCTTTTCCTATCGTGCTGTGGATGACGGAGCGGGTACGGCAGCAGTTCATTCGCTATGCGCCGGACTTACGCAGCTTTGGACCTTCGGCCATCGCCTTTACGCTGCCGCCGGGGGAACTGGTGTACGCGCTGCAGGCAGGAACCAACCTATTTTTCGCCAACAGTCTAGAGCGGGGGGGCGATCGGACGCTTTCCAGCACAACCATTCGCATCAAGGGCAGCGAAGCTCTGCGCAGCGAGGTGGAATTCGCCATTCAGGATCTCACCGCCAGTGGGGTGACACCCGACCCTGATTTAGACGCCAGCCTGGATTTCTTGCGGGGTCGCGAAGCTCACAGTCGCTTAGAAATGGAGGCGGCCCGCGATTACTACGAACGCAGCCTGGCCTACTGGCAAGCCCAAGTTGAGACCGGTGTGCAGCCCGAGTCTAATCCTGTCGCCTCGACGCCGACACTACCCCCTGCCGATAAACGAGCGGTCCTGTGGCTGCACCTGGGCCTCTGGTGGCGCAACTATGGGGTGCTGCAGCGGGGCACTTACCCAGCCGCCCTGAAACAAGCGCGCCAGTATTTCGAATGGCTCCTTCGGTATTTTCGGGAAGAGGATCACTATACGCGCCTGGCCCACTTCATTCATGTCCTGGCCGAGGTGCTGCAAAAGCAGCGGGATTGGGGCAATCTCGAAGCCCTCGCCGTCGAAGGCATTACCCTGCATCGCGAAACCCACGACCCCATTCGTCTAGCACGGGACCACGGCTTTTTAGCAGAAGTTGCCCTCATCCGCGAAGACTGGCTTACAGCCCAGAGTGAGGCGCAGCAAGCCCTAGCGTTGCTGGAAACCGCTCAGGATACGGTAACGGATAACCCCGAAGAACTTGACCTGGCCAATGCGCTGGACATTGCCAACAGCTTCCAGCGCGGCTGGTATCGCTTCCTGCTGGGGGAAGCCCAGATGCACTTAGTTGACCCCGAACAGGCTATCCAATACCTGGAAGCCGCTCGCTGGGAAACAGACCCCGAATTTGACCTGACCCTGCATCGCCAGGTGCTGGAGGAGCTGATCCACCACTATTTCGATTTGGGCAAATACTGGGACGCCTTTGATGTCAAACAAGAGCTGCGACAGGTGGAATATCGCTATAACCTGCGCGCTTTTGTAGGCGCTGGCACCGTCCAACCCCACCAACGCCCTACCGTCGCCAGGCGCATGGATGACGTCACCCATGCCGCTGTTGCTGCCGAAATCCGTGCTTCCGGTCGCTTACAGGATGTCGAAGCCCTTGTGAACCGCCTGCAAAGCGATCAGAAGCAGCTCGTTATCATCCACGGTCCCTCCGGCGTTGGCAAAAGCTCTATCCTCAGCGCGGGCCTCCTGCCTGCGGTCCAACGCCTCTACCCTCAAGGCCGCAACACTTTGCCCCTGCTCATTCAAACCTACGGCAACTGGCAACAAAGCATCGCCACCGCTCTCGACGAATCCCTTGGCATCCCGCCCGCCGCCGCCGTACAGACGCAAAATCTTGCGTCTCTTTCCCCTGCATTGGAGACGCAAAATCTTGCGTCTCTTTCCCCTGCATTGGAGACGCAAAATCTGGCGTCTCTTCTGGAACGATTTCGGCATGGCGTTGCCAAAAACCGCTTCTTTATCCTCATCTTCGACCAATTCGAGGAATTCTTTTTTGACAAAACTGACCTTGCCGATCGCCGCGTCTTTTACGAATTTCTGCAGAAATGCATTGACCAACCCTGGGTGAAGGTGGTGCTGGCGCTGCGGGAGGATTATCTGCACCATTTGCTGGAAGCGGAGCGCATTATCAACCAGGTCAGCCCGATGGCGGGGGTGGAAAACCTGGATATGCTGAGCCGCGAGGTGCGCTATTCGCTAGCAAATTTCAGCCCTAAGGCTGCGGAAGCGGTGATCCGCCAACTGACAGAAGCGGCCCACTATCCCCTGGAAGAGGAACTGATTCACCGCCTGGTGTCGGACTTGTCGGCAGAAACGGGGGATGTGCGCCCGATTGAGCTCCAGGTGGTGGGGGCACAACTGCAGCGGCAGGAGGTACATACCCTGGCCCAGTACGAGGGGCTGGGAGAATCCCCGAAGGAAACCCTGGTGCAGGAGTTTTTGGCCTATGTCGTGCATGACTGCGGCCCACCGAATGAGCATCTGGCTTGGGTGGTGCTGTATCTGCTCACGGATGAGGACCGGGACCAGCGTCTCTATCGCCCGTTGAGGACGCGGGAGGAGATTGAGTATGAGCTGTCGCTGTTGGGAATGCCGTTTGAGCTGGACCAGCTAAGTATGGTGCTGTCGATTCTGGTGGGCTCGGGGCTAGCGTTTGAGATTCCGGAGGAGCCGGAGGATCGCTATCAGTTGGTGCATGATTATTTGGTGCGCTATGTGCGGGATGTGCAGACGCCGGGGCTGATGGCGGAGTTGGAGGCGGCGCGGGCGGCGGCGAAGGCGGCAGCGGCGGCGCGGGAGGTGGCGGAGGTTGAGCGGGACAGGCTGGCGGAAGCGAATGCGGTTTTGGCGGCGGCGAATGAGGAAGCGGAGGTGGTGGTAACTGCTGCGCGGAAGCAGGCAAGGGTAATCGGTGTTGTAGCAGCAGCAATTGCCCTGATCACGATTGGGCTGGTTAGTACTGCTACTCGAATACACCTGAAAAGAGCAGAAAATCAAAAGCTCGATATTGATATCCAAAAAAAAGCTGCTGAAGTTGAACTATTAATGACTTCAGGACAAAATTTTGAAGCACTTAAGAAAGCCACTGAAATCGGACGCCAGATACAGAAAGAAGTCTCGGTATCCAATTCTATTGCCTATAAACAAAGGATTGTTTCGGCAGCCATTGGTGAACCTAGTTATCGTGCCAGTCCAATTCCTTCAACTACTTGGTTAAGGGCTATTTCTGTTTTGCAGAAAGCTATTTACTTGCCAGGTTATTTAGAGCGGAATACTCTAAAGGGTCATAATAGTGGTCTTCTAGGAGTGAGCTTTTTCTCGAATGGAGAAATTATTGCGTCGGCTGATAATGATGGATTAGTAAAGCTTTGGAATATTCGAGGTCAGGAACTCCAAAAAGTGGAAGGCCATAGTGGTACATTTTTCGGCGTTAGTTTTGCTCCAGACGAGGAAGCTATTGCTTTTGCGAGTGAAGATGGGACAGTGAAAATGTGGAACTTTCAAGACCAAAAGCTGCAAACTCTAGTAGGCCATAAACATTGGGTTCTTGGTATCAGTTTTTCCCCAGATGGCGAAACTATTGCTTCTGCAAGCAGAGATAAAACGGTGAAGTTGTGGGATCGTCAGGGTCAGGAAATCCAAACCTTGCTAGGTCATAATCGTGCGATCTGGAGAGTAAGTTTTTCTCCCGATGGCGAAACTATTGCTTCTGCGAGTGAAGATGGGACAGTAAAGCTTTGGAACCTTCAAGGACAAGAACTTCAAACCTTGACCGGTCATGATAGTGTCGTCATCAATGTGAGCTTTTCTCCCGATGGCGATACTATTGCCTCCAGTACTTGGGATGGAACAGTAAAGCTTTGGAACCTTCAAGGACAAGAACTTCAAACTCTTTTAGGCCACAGTCGTGCAGTCTTTGGAGTAAGTTTTTCTCCCGATGGTGAAACCATTGCTTCTGCGAGTGAAGATGGGACAGTAAAGCTTTGGAACCTTCAAGGACAAGAACTCCAAACCTTGACTGGTCATGACAGTACGGTCATTGATGTGAGTTTTTCTCCTGATGACGAAACCATTGCTTCTGCTGATAGGAATGGGACTGTAAAACTTTGGTCTCTCCAAAGTCAAAAACAGCAAACTCTAGAAAGTCATGACAGTGTATTTCTTAGAGTGAGTTTTTCCCCCGATAGCGAAACCATTGCTTCTGCTGACAGGAATGGGACAGTAAAACTTTGGAACCTTCAAGGACAAGAACTCCAAACCTTGACCGGTTATGACAGTACGGCCATTGATGTGAGTTTTTCTCCGGATGGTGAAACTATTGCTTCTGCCAGTGAAGATGGGACAGTAAAGCTTTGGAAGCTCCAAGGACAAAAATTACAGACTTTAATAGCTTCTAATAACGAGATTAGAAGTGTAGATTTTTCTCCAGATGGCCAAACCATTGCTTCTGCTAGTGAAAATGGGACTGTGAAACTTTGGAACCTTCAAGGACAAGAACTCCAAACCTTGACCGGTCATGACAATGCAGTCATTGATGTGAGTTTTTCTCCGGATGGTGAAACTATTGCTTCTGCGAGTGAAGATGGGACAGTAAAGCTTTGGAATCTCCAGGGACAAGAGCTACAAACCTTCGTGGGGCATAATGTTGCGGTCATGGAGGTGAGTTTTGCCCCAAATGGTGAAATTATTGCTTCTGCCAGCTTAGATGGGAAAATAAAATTGTGGAATCTTCAAGGGCAAGAATTACAAACCTTTGTAGGCCATGGCCGTGAGATCCTTAGCGTGAGTTTTGCCCCGGATGGTCAAACTCTAGCCTCTGCTAGTAGGGATAGGACCGTGAAACTTTGGACTCTGCAAGGGGAGGAACTACAAACCCTGCAGGGTCATTCTGCTGAGGTTCTTAGTGTAAGTTTTTCCCCGGATGGCCAGACGTTAGCCTCTACTAGTTTGGATGGAACAGTTAAATTGTGGAATTTTAATCTGGATGATTTGTTAGATAAAAGCTGTGATTCGCTGCGCGACTACCTGCAAAATCCTGCAACACTGGAGTCTGAGCGACAGGCACTGTGTCCTGACATGAATGTTCCCGTCAGGCAAGCAACAAGTCCTTGGCTGTCGCCATTGCACTCGGTCTTCGGTTCAATACAGCAGTGGCTGCAGATTGGGACGTAGGCGGGTTTACGGGCCTTCTGCGATGACTGGGGATTTTGGATTTGCGTTAGGGTTTCTAGCAGGCGATCGCCCATCCCGACCTAAATCCATGCCAACCAACAATTTCATGTTCCATTCGGCTGTCTACCGTACATGGCGATCGCATTACCCAATACGTTGGTTGTGGGATGGGTGCGATTGCCTGAACCGATACGTTGGTTGCGGGATGGGTGCGATCGCATGGTCCGGTGGGTGGGTTGCGGGATGGGTGCGATCGGATGGTCCGGTGGGTGGGTTGCAGGATGGATGCGATCGCATTACCCAATACGTTGGTTGCGGGATGGGTGCGATCGTATTACCTCATACGTTGCGTAGATACGCGAAATTTCGCGTATTTACCCGGCGGTTATGCGTCCCCACCCGATCCATTGTGGATGGCGGTTATGTGTTCCCACCCGATCCATTATGGACGACGGTTATGCGTTGCCACCCGATCCATTGTGGATGGCGGTTATGTGTTCCCACCCGATCCATTGTGGACGACGGTTGTGCGTTGCCACCCGATCCATTGTGGATGGCGATCGCGCACCCCCATCACCCCATCACATCCACAACCCCAACGAATTATTCCGGTCCAACGACCATTTCCGCGGGTTGTTGACAATATATTGGCGAATTCGGTTCAACGATCCGTTATGCCGCACCACATGTTCATAAAATCGCGGTTGCCATTTGAAATCATTGTTGCCTTTGCGACGACATGCCCGCGTTACCGATGCCTTGTAAGACTGTACGATCGCCTGCAACGATCCCTTCTGCAATGGGCCAAATCGATTTACGGTTGCCTGTCCCTGATCAGGATTCTCAGACAATTTCGTAATCTGAATCAGCCCATGCATATGATTGGGCATAATCACAAACGCATCCAGTGCCACATAACGATGGTGATGGTTAGGAATGGCCTGCCAATTGTCGTGGGCAATCTGGCCAATTGCTGACAACACCACGCGATCGCCCACCACCTGACCGAAATAGTGCGATCGTTGATGGGTGCAAATGGTCACAAAATACATTCCTACCCGGCCATAGTTATGACGCGGTAAGCGGATTGTTTTGGGCCGATAACGATTTTTGAACAGGGCGTTGGTCATGTGTCGTAATCACATTTCCCCAGGTATTGCATCGTGGTGGTGGGGCGATCGTATTACCCGGTACGTCCTATTGATACGCGAAATTTCGCGTATTTACGCGGTGACTATATGGCTCTCGTCCAGTATATTTTGCAGGGCGAGAGCCTATCCCATTCCGCCACTGCCTTCCTACTCTTCCGCCTGCTTGTTATGATCTTAGCGACGCTATTGATGCTTCACAGGAAGACACCATGACCCAGTCCAATCGCTCCTGGGATTTTGGTCGGTTTGTGCAGACGCTTGATTTTTTCGACTCCATTCCCATTATCAGCGGATTGAAGCAGATGATTGCCGGATCCAATGCCCCCTATCCAACGCCCTCACCCAACGGTGTGCTGTTTGACTTTACCCAACGCGACCCGCAGACAGTAGCCATCTGGGGAGCCCTGGATGATGTCGTTATGGGGGGCGTCAGTAGTAGCGGGTTCCGAGCCGAAAGCGATCATGCCCTCTTCACGGGCGAGGTTTCGACCAACAACTCCGGTGGCTTTGTCTCCGTGCGTACTCGTAACTTCGATCCACCGTTGAATCTATCTGGTTATCAGGGCATTGAACTGCGCCTCCGAGGCGATGGCCAACGCTACAAGTTCTTCCTGCGTGACAAAGAAGGCTGGGATGCCCTGGCCTATGGTTCCTCTTTCGATACTCAAGCCGATGCCTGGATCACAGTGCAGGTCCGCTTTGACCAACTCATCCCGGTCTTCCGCGCCAAAACCCAACCCGATGCGACTCCCTTCAATCCCGGTACGATTCGCTCGCTGCAGCTCATGCTGAGTAAGTTTGAGTACGACAAAGCCCTCAATCCCCACTTTAAACCGGGCCAATTTCACTTGCGAGTCCAGCAGATTACAGCCTTTTAAGATGCCATCCTAGCAACCCGGCCTCGCTGGAAAACAGCCGATGGTTGCGGCTTGCTTACCCGCGATCGGGTTCCTGAATGCAGCATTGCTGGTGAGTTTAGCTCTGAATTCAGACCTGGCGCGTTGTCGGCTAAAACAAGTACTCTCTGGTGTCAACGAGGGCGACTGTTCAGTTAAAAGCTCTCTATGGGTAACTGGTTAGGATAGAGCCGATCAATGGAAGTAGGTAGGTCCTATTTCATAGAATGTAGCAAGCATAGATTTTTCCGGGAACAACCCTTTACACTGTGGAGAAACGTGTAGACATAACCCCCATCAAGAACACGCTATGTTGCATCTGGAGGGGTATCAGCTCCTAGAAGAGTTACATAACGGCTCTCACTCTCAGGTTTATCGGGCGTGTCGTGAATCCGATGAGTTGCCTGTCGTCCTAAAGTTTTTGAGGCCAGAGTATCCTACTCCAGAACAGGTCGCTCGATTTCGTCTCGAATACGATTTGGCCCGCGGCTTCAGTAGTTCTGGTGTTATTCGTACCTATGGTCTAGAACCACATCAGAATAGTTTTGTTTTGATTTTGGAAGACTTTGGGGCTTTTCCTCTAAAGCAGGTTTTCCAGGAGACGCCTGTATCAACTCTCGACTTTTTGCAGCACGCTTTAAAGATCACGAAAGCTTTGGGAGTGATCCATCAGCAAGACATTATTCACAAAGACATCAATCCCACAAATATTCTGATTAACCCCAAGACTGAATTGATCAAAATAATTGATTTTGGGATTTCCACACGACTTTCTCAAGAACAAGCTTCGGTCACCAATTTCCAGCGTTTAGAGGGGACTTTAGCCTACATTTCGCCGGAACAAACAGGGCGGATGAATCGAGCCTTAGACTACCGTACCGATTTCTACTCGCTGGGCGTCACTTTCTACGAAATGTTGACGCAAAGACTCCCCTTTGAGAGCCAGGACTTAGTGGAGTTGGTCCACAGTCATATTGCCCGACAACCTTTGCCCCCCCACGAAGTCAATTTTGAAGTCCCGCCCATCCTGTCGCAGATTGTGATGCGACTCTTAGAAAAGAATGCTGAAGCCCGGTATCAGAGTGCTTTTGGTTTGGCCGAAGACTTGCAACGGTGTCTAGAAAGCTGGACCACGATTGGCGCGATCGCACCTTTTGAACTCGGGGCTCAAGATCGGGTCGAACGCTTCCACATCCCCCCTAAACTCTATGGTCGGGAAACAGAAGTCATCACTTTGCTGTCAGCCTTCGAGCGCGCGAGCCAAGGTCGTAGTGAAGTCATGCTAGTCGCGGGCTACTCTGGCATTGGTAAGTCAGCCCTTGTGCAAGAAATCTATAAACCGATTACCCGGAAGCGCGGGTATTTCATTGCCGGTAAATTCGACCAATTCCAGCGCAACATCCCTTACAGCGCTTTAATTCAGGCCTTTCAAGGACTGACGCGTCAACTTTTGGCGAGCAGTACCGAAGTCATCGAACGATGGCGGACAGCCTTAATAGAAGCACTGGCACCCAATGCCCAAGTCATTGTGGATGTTATCCCTGATGTGGAAGTCATCATCGGTCCCCAGCCGCCCGCTGCCGACTTGTCACCTAAGGAAACCCAGAATCGGTTCAATCTTGTCTTTCAGAACTTTATTCAGGTATTTACTCAAAAGGAGCATCCACTGGCAATTTTTCTGGATGATTTGCAGTGGGCCGACAGTGCTTCGCTACAGCTAATGCAGATTTTAATGGGAGAAGCCAATACGCGCCATCTGCTATTCATTGGGGCCTATCGTGACAATGAGGTCGATGAGTATCATCCACTTCATACCAGTCTGCAAGAGCTAGAAGCCTTTGGGGTACGGCTGCAAACCATCCAGTTGACGCCGCTAGCTCCCACGGATATTCGGCAATTGTTGCAAGATACCTTTCTCACTCAGGACGCCAATCGTATATCACCCTTTGGGGAACTCCTCCAGCAAAAAACGGGAGGCAATCCATTCTTTATGGGGGAGTTTTTGAAATCGCTTTATGCGGACGGTCATGTCTACTTTGATCAGCATCAACGACGATGGATTTGGGATCTAGCCCAAATTCAAGCAGCCCAGATAACGAGCAATGTCGTTGAGTTAATGGCGGATAAAATTCAGCGACTACCGGCATCCTCACAGCAGGCCCTAAAACTTGCGGCGTGTGTGGGCAGTCAATTTTCCCTATCGGTTTTGGCGATTGTGCGGGGACTGTCCCCAGCCGCGATGGCAGCAGACTTGTGGGAAGCCATGAAACTAAGCTTAATTACAGCTGACGGCGATGATTACAAGCTGCTGCAAGTAGACGATGCTGCGGTGGTTGCCCAATTAGCGGATATGGAGGTGGTCTACCACTTCAGCCACGATCGCGTTCAGCAGGCAGCTTATAGCTTAATTCCTGACGAAGAAAGACAATTGGCTCACTTTCAAGTGGGACAATTGTGGCTGCAAAGTATGTATCCCGAGCAGCGCGAAGAGAATATTTTCGATCTGGTCAATCAACTCAACTATGGCCTGGATCTGATCGACACGGCTACCGAACGACAAGAATTAGCTGAGCTGAACTTAGTAGCGGGCACCAAGGCGATCGCTGCCGCTGCTTACGGACCGGCACTGGACTATCTTCTGACTGGGATCTGTGGGTTAGAAACTAATCGCTGGCAAACGCAATATCCATTGGCACTATCCCTCCATCAGACGGCAGCGGCAGCAGCCTTCATGGTCGGTAACTTTGATGAAATGGATCGACTAATTGAGTCGGTACTGCATCACGGCCAAACCATCTTGGATAAGATTCCCGTTTATGCGGTTCAGATCCAAGCACTCATCGCGCGTCAGGAGCTACTGGCAGCCGTGCGACTGGGATTGCAAGTCCTGCTAATGCTGGGCTTCCCCTTACCTGACGAACCCGGCAAACTACAGGTTTTCATAGGGCTCTTGAAATCGAAGGCTGGCCTGTTGGGACGACCCGTCAAACAACTGGCAAAACTCCCAGCCATGACGGCACCAGTGCCGTTAGCCGCCACCCAAATTTTGGCCAGCATTGCTTCTGCTACCTACCTGGCAGCTCCTGCAATCTTTCCCCTGACGGTTTTTAAGCAAGTTGAATTGGCGGTCAAGTATGGCAATACCCCATTTTCAGCCTTTGCCTATGCCACCTACGCCCTGATTTTGTGTGGTGTGATGCAAGACTTCAAAGCCGGTTCCCAATTTGGCGACTTGGCCTTGAAAGTCTTGGATCAATCAAATGCGCGAGCAATCCAGGCTAAAACGCTCCTCGTTGTCAACGCTTTTGTGCGTCATTGGAAAGAGCCCCTACGCGATACACTGCCAGCCTTTCAGGAAGCGTTTCAAGCTGGCTGTGAAACCGGGGATACCGAATATGCTTCCTTTGCGGCTCAATTAGCCGTGAAGCATGGATTCTACAGTGGGCGAGAACTCTCCAGACTGGATACTCAAGCGGCGATGCAGGAAGCCGCCGTACAAAAATTCAAAAAGCAGCCCATTATGGAGCTGATTCAAATTCACCGGCAGGCGATCGCGAATCTCCGTGGTGAAAATGAGGATCCTTGCCAGCTCAGGGGCGCAGTCTACGATGCCTCAGTCAAACTCCCTGAATACTTGGAGACCAATTACCGCACAGCGGTGTTCTATATCTACTCTCACTGCGTCGCGTTGAATTATTGGTTTGAGAATTATGCTGCCGCCGTTGACTACGGTGAAAAAGCAATGCCTTACCTGGATGCAGTCATTGCGCTGCATGTTGTACCAGCATTTCATTTCTACAATGCACTTGCTTGCTTAGCCCTGGCCGATAAGGTCACGGATCCACAACGAAAAACAACGTTAATCAAGCGATTTCAAGCTGCACGTCAGCAGTTCCAGCGGTGGGCCAAGGCTGCTCCTGCTAATTATGGCCATAAACTAGCGTTGATTCAGGCTGAGGGCTATCGTTACCAGGGCAAAATGACGCGGGCTAGTGTCACCTATGACCGGGCCATTGATCTGGCGATCAAAAATCGATACGGGCATGAAGCGGCCCTAGCCAACGAACTTGCCGCGAAGTTCTATCTGCATCAAGAGCGTCCGAAAATGGCTTCGGTGTACTTGCAAGATGCCCACTATCTCTATGGTCGATGGGGGGCAGTCGCCAAGGTTCAAGCCTTAGAAACTGTCTATCCCCAACTGCGTCGTCGGGAATCCAGCTTGGCAAATTTATCGACCCTAACGACTCATAGCACGAGTACGCTACCTTCGCGCTCTACCACTAGTGGCCAAGACGACACCCTCGATTTGGCCACAGTGCTGAAAGCCTCCCAGACTCTATCAGAAGAAATGCAACTCAATCGCTTGCTGTCTAGTCTGATGCGGTTGCTGTTGGAAAATGCCGGAGCACAGCGGGGATTTCTACTGCTGGAAACAGATGACCATTTTCGAGTAGAAGCCCAATGGAACGTTGATCAGGAAATGGTTGATGTGGCCACATCCCTGGACTTGGAAAGTTGTAACTTGCTTTCGCCAGCGATTGTTCACTATGTTGCGCGTACTCAGTCCAGTGTGGTCTTAGAAGATGCTAAGACAGGAGGCTTTGTCCAGGATGCCTACATTCGTGAGCACCAACCCTCTTCTGTATTGTGTGCGCCCTTTATCAACCGAGGCAAGCTGGTCGCGATTGTCTATTTGGAAAACAACCGCACAACGGGGGCTTTCACCAAAGAGCGCTTGGAACTGCTCAATCTGTTATCGGTGCAAGCAGCCATTTCCATCGAAAATGCCCGACTGTATACCAATCTCGCAACCCTCAACCAGAATTTGGTCAACCTTAATCAGTCTTACGAGCGTTTTGTACCGCGTCAGTTTCTTAAACTGCTGGGCAAGGACAGTATTACAGAGGTGGAACTGGGCGATAGTGTCAAACAGGACATGTCGATTTTGTTTGCTGATATTCGCGACTTTACAACCCTTTCAGAAAAAATGTCGCCGGAGGATAATTTTCGGTTAATTAATGCCTATCTTTCGCGCATGGATGGCGTTATCGCGGAACATAATGGCTTCATTGATAAATATATTGGCGATGCACTAATGGCCCTATTCAGCGGTCCTGCAGACGATGCCATATTGGCCGGAATCGCCATGCTGGAAGCTCTGAAAGTGTACAACGAGGAGCGTGTTCAGTCTAATTATCAACCCCTCCGAATTGGGATTGGCATCAACACCGGTTCGCTGATGTTAGGCACTGTCGGTGGCCTCAACCGTATGGATGGCACCGTTATCAGTGATGCCGTAAATTTAGCGTCGCGCATGGAGGGCCTGACAAAATTCTATGGAACGCCTCTTTTAATTAGTAGTCATACATTCATGAGTTTAAAGAACTACAGTCAGTATTATTTTCGCATCATCGATCGCGTTAAAGTCAAAGGTAAGACTGAATCAGTGACCGTCTATGAAATTTTCAACAACGACGAGCCAGCCCTTCGAGATGCCAAAATGCGCACAAAGATGATGTTTGAAGAAGGCATATTACTCTACAACAACAAGCGCTTTAACGAAGCTTATCGGTGTTTTGATGAGTGCTTTGCTTACAACCCGGATGATCATATTGCCCTCAGTTATGCCCAGCGATCGCGCCGCTAGAGGACAGGCAATTTAAGTCTATAAGTATCGGTCGTGGAAGAAGCCAGGAGTCAGGAGTTAGGAGTCAGGAGTCAGGAGTCAGGAGTTCAGGAGTTCAGGAGTTAGGAGTAAAGTGATGAGATTTGAATTGAACTAAGAACTCACCCTTCCACCCTCCCACGCTTCCACGCTCCCACTCTTCCACTGCCCTATACCGCTACTTAATTCCCTCACCGCTCCCTACGACCCCAATGCCATCTCGTTGATAAGTTCCAAAAGTGGCGATTGGACTTTGCGCTTGGCCACAATCTGATCCGCTAGATACAGAGCATCCCGAGCAACGCCTGAGAAGCGCCCCGAACCCCAGGTGTAGAGCCACGGCAGGCCCAAGAAGTAAAAGCCTTTGACCGGGGTGACGCCGCGATCGTGGCTGGGATAGCCTTTACCATCGAATACAGGAACCTCGACCCAGCGGAAATCGGCCTCAAATCCAGTGGACCAAACAACCGTATGGATATTGTCTGTTTGGCAATTGATGTCTGGCGTGAATTCAGTGGGCTCCCAAATGGGTTGGTAAGGAGTTGCTTCGGGGGCATCCACTTCATTTTTGGCAATGAACTGGTTGATGGTGCGCTTGATGCTCTCGGCCACCGCATCAGCCGCATCAAGGTTATGTTTCAAATCATCTTTGAACTGGATGCGATCGCCCTCAATATCTTTCAGTCTGCCGTAAAGCTGCATCCCTTCAGTCGCAAATTTCCGCAGGTCAATCTCGCGCCCGCCATCGCGTCCAGTTAGGTAGTGGTTGGTCCGATGACGAATCGTTTCTTTTTCAGGGTGTTCATCAATGGACATATCGTAGTAGCCCATTTGATCCAACCAATCGACGACATCTTTGCCTCGATACCGACGCGGTGAGCGCGGCGCACTCCCGACACTGAGGTGTACACGACGACCCGCAAGATGCAAATCTTCCGCAATCTGACACCCGGACTGGCCCGTACCCACCACCAGCACATCTCCGGTTGGTAGCTGGTCAGGATTGCGATATTGCGAAGAGTGGACTTGCTGGATTCGCTTAGGCAAGCGTTCGGCAATGCGGGGAATTCGAGGCGTATGATAGCCGCCAGTAGCAATTACAACTTGGTCAGCCGTATAGTTGCCAATGGAGGTAATAAGCTCAAAGATATCACTTCGTCCCTGACTGACTTGTGTTACCTCAACCCCTTCTTGGACAGGGGCCTTAAAGCTTTGCGCATAGGCCTGAATGTATTGCACAATGTCCTGTTTCACCATAAACCCCTCTGGATCTGTTCCCTGATAGGGGTAGTCTGGGAGTTGACACTGCCAATTGGGCGTAACTAAACAGAATGAATCCCAACGCTTTTCTTGCCAAGAATGAGCAATTTGGTACTTTTCAAAAATAACGTGTTCAATGTTGCGCTTCGTCAAACAATAGCTCATCGAAAGCCCTGCCTGACCGCCACCTACAATAATTACGGGATAGTGTGTTTTCACGAGCCAATTGTTACTGCAAAGGGTCTAAGAATTTAGCAAGTTTCAAGGGTTTATTAACCGTTTCACTTACTGATTGCACGATAAAAGTTGAAAACAGTAATACCTGTAGCCTAGACTACAAAAAAATGAGATCTGCACATACTGGTAGGGGTATCTTAGTCGCGACTCGCAAAGTCTGTAATCATGCCAGGTCAGTTGTTTTACCCTCAATCTTCATTGTTTTGGTTGATGCTGAGCCTCTGTCTCCTTGATTACTTTCACTTACATGCGATAGGTCATAACCTTTAAATTAAGAGGCTGCATAAAAGAATATCCCATCCCTTTACTACCTGTATGG
>JBCBTQ010000142.1:0-15172 GCA_039818605.1 Cyanobacteria bacterium J06639_14
AGTTTGGCAGCAGCAGTTGGGCAATTGGTATGAGCTACAACGTCGCCTCTATCAAGAGGTTGCTCGTCAGTTCATCCTCCAAGCACCTCTAACGGGTAGAACAGCTTGATTTCTGATTTTGTTGATTTTGTCAATGCGTAAGTCCTGATCCCTAACAAAGCGACCCCCAAGAGAAGTTTGCCCCCTTCTAATAAGCCTGCTCCCAATGCCACAATGGGCGGATTCGAAATAGCGATACCCACGGCCAGTGCCGGGGCAAATCTAGTCAACGGAGCTTTGGTAAGCCCCACACCATAGCAGACGAAATCGAAAAAGCCCGTCATCAAGCAGCCTGTCAACAGAAAAAAGTTGTGCTCCAGGTGACGCTGGCTGAGCGTATCAATCCGCCCCATAAAGCTCTCGCCCACCAAGCGTTTCACTAGACCTCGCCCATAGCGTCGTGCCAGGAAAAAGCTCAGCAAGCAAGATAGAACATCGGCTACACAGACGACGACTAAACCCTGTGTAAAGCCTAATAAACCACCTGCGAGTACTGAGTAAGCGGTTCCAGGCAATGCAGGAATCACAACACTGATAAATCGCAAGCTGAAAAGACCCAGTGGAGCCCAAACACCAAGGTGCTCGACCTGAGTACGTAACTGTGTAATGCCGTAGTGGTTGATAGCCCAAACAATCGCTATTACCAACAGCAAGATACCTAAAAACCGCAAAGTTTTCGCTAGGATAGATTGCTTCATCAGGGTTTATTCTGAGTAAACAGCATACCCAATCGCAAAGTTGCTAGCTTATGTCTGCGATTGGTTCTGAAAGACCTGCCCGTGGGCACCAACTCCAAAAGTTGGTGCCCACGGGCAGCACTGATCCCACTCTTACAATCCGTCAGCAAACTCAACGTCGATACTCCGGCAAGCGTGGGACCGCCAATGAGGCGACGATTGAAACGGAAATCAAAAACAATAGAGGGCAAATTTTCATCCCGCCTGTAAGGTCTGTATCCTATGGAAAAGTGAGGTAGTATCTGGACCTGCAGTTCTCAGTTCTGACAATTACGGCCCACCCAATGGCCTCAATCGCTTTGTATTGTCCTGTAAGAAAGAAGATGGCAAAGCATAGTCACCGTCTACGGAGGCGGAAACAGGAAGTTCTCCAACAACCAGCTCAACCGTAGCTTGGGAATCTTGCAGGTAGCGTTCCTCCTCATAAATAACCTCTCCAGCCTGATTGCGAAGGGAGATGGTCAAAGGCAAGTCCAGAGCCGCTGCGGTTTGTTGGCCAAGCTGCGTAGTGTAGAGCTTTTGCGCATCCACCTGGAGCTGGATGCGGTAATCGCCATTAGCCAGGGGTTCAAAAACGGCATCGGTGAGGCCCACTTGGAACGTGACCACCTGGGCAAAGAGTTCCTCAATCGCAGCACGCTGGTCACTGGGAGCCTGGGTCGCGATCGCATCCCGCAGATCCAACACCGTCGCGTAGGGAGCTGGCTGATAACGATACTCCTCCAGAAAATTGCGAATCGCCTTCAGCATCGCCGCTTGGCCAATCTGCTGTTCAATTAGCTCCAGAATCATGCCGCCCTTATGACGCGCAATCGGGAGTTCATTATAGATATCCACCAGAGGCGGCTCCTGGAAATCAATTTTGCCCAGCTGGCGAAAATAGTCACGCATCCACTGCTGCTTGGCAAGACGTTGCTCCTCAGGGGTACGGCGCGATCGCTGATATAGCTCACTGGCATAGGCACTGAGGGCTTCGCGAATCGTCATACCGCCTGCAACATCCGCTGCAATCACCTGGTCTTCCCACCAGGACTGAGCCAATAGATAGCTTACCCAATCAACCAGCGCTTCGCGACCTGGGCCTGTGGCTTTGCTCTTCCACACTAGGACTTCAGGGATGCCTAACGTGCCCCCTTCCGAGAAAATCATGCCGTCATAGTAGACAAACTCCACCACCCTCACCTGCTCAAAGGGATAGGGCCCTAAGGTGTCTTCGTAGAAAGTGAGCGCTTCCCCAATGTGCTCGGCCATCAGTGCCACATTGTCTCTGTGCCGGGGATGGTGATAGATCTCGATGGGTACTCGGTAATCGTCATTAATGTACGTTTCATAACGGGCCGAGTAGACTGTAAACTTACCGCGAGTAGGGGTCGTAGACTGATAACGATAGTAGCGGCGATCGCCCTTGACCCGCTCCTCCACCAATTGCCCTGCAGTGACGGCCCGCTGGTTAGCTGGGGTACTGATAGTCACATCCGTGCTGCCCCAGCCTAAATGGGTCACCATGAGTGCCTGCGATAGCCCCGTGGGATCATCGTGGGGCCGCATGCGTTCATCCAGAGGCGGCAACCCTAAATTTGCTCGCAGCCAGGCTTTTTTTTGCTCCACCATCTTGGTGTAGCCCACAAAAGGCAAAATGAAAGGGCTATACAGGTTAGTACCATTCCCGGCCACATCGTTGGGGTAGATCATGTACACGTCATCGCTATCCACCTGATTCCGAAATCCGCGCGGTCGTTCGGTGTAGGTTTGGAACTGCATGACTTGCTGCTCTCCTGGCTGCATCGGCTCTGCCAGGTCATAGATATAGTAGCCCCACTCGGGATGAGCCTCGCGCAGCGTCGCACCTGGATACTGCACCTCGCCCAACTTCAGGTTGATAAACGTCAGTAGGTGAATCTCGTGAATGGGTTGATCGGTGCGATTTTCCAGCGTGTATTCTCCTTCGGCCTCGAAGTAGCGCTGATCAGGATACAGATCAATGGTTAGCTTGGTGTCCGTCACCACCGGCATGGGCAAGTTTTCGTACTGCTTGAAGCGGGTTTCAATTTCAGCAGCTGTTTCTTCCTTCCCGGGGGGTTGATAAGCATTAAGGACTGTGGTGTTATAGGCAATCCAGGCCCCGACAGCAGCCAAAAGCACAACTAACCCGGCCAGCGATCGCTTTACATTGCGGTAAGTTTGCTGCCAGCCTCGTCGCCAGGCCCTCAGAAGACTTTGCTGTAGGGTGCCACGCGGCCAAACAATATAGGCCACCACCATCAGGACGGCAGCGAACAGGCTCCAGTACAGTACATACCAGAGATGTCCCGTAAACAGTCCTCCGTAGCGGTTCATCGGGGAGTATTCAATGTCGTTGGTGGCGGCAAAACGGTAGAGGTTGTGATAAAAGCCCCAAGCATCCAGAGGAATCTTGGACAGCGAAATCAGAACTACCAGCGCCATCCCCAAGTATTTGCGACGGGTCACGACTTGGGTAAACAAGGCAAGCGTAGCCGTGATGTAAAAGTACGGCCCGTGTTCCAGAAAGAGCATCTGGAAATAGAGCGGCAGTTGTAGATAGGTATAACCATTCAAAAGCTGATAGCCCACCATCACAGCCATAGCCAGCAGCAAGTTCACGGTAATCACCGCAAACAACCCTGTCAGCTTTGATAGCAGCAGAATGCCATTAGCAACTGGGGTCGCATCGATAATTTGTTGCAGCCGTAGTGTGCGATCGCGCCACATCACTTCTGCCGAGTACACCACAATAATGGCAAACAGAATGTACTCCAGATAGATGTTGGCCGAGTGGATCAAAATGTCGGTACTGGGATTGGAATAGTTGAAGGAGCGCGTCCCCATAGCAGCCATTATCAGGCTCACCAAACCACAGGCCGTCAAGATCAGAAACGCTCGTCCCTGCAAGATCAGGCGAATCTCAAACCAGCTACGTCGAAACCACTGCCGCAACCACGTTTTGGGTGTCGCGAAGTAAACGCTGCGATGAAAAATCTGGGCCGAGTCATCGGAGACAGGCAAACGCCGCATGAAAGTCGGAACGACAGCAGGATTCTGATTCATGGCTTGTCCTCCCAACCGAAGGGTACGCCGTTTGCCTGACCGTTTCGTCTGCAGTTTCAAAGGATAGGTAATGTAGCTAAGGACTCCTATAGCAAGGGCGATCGCTAACCACAGCACCCGATTTCCCAGTAAAGTCAGGCTCAAGGGTGGCATCAGCGTATTGAACTGATGCACGTTCCACGCTAAAGTTTGCTCCTCCAAAGCATAGAAACCAAAGGGATCGGCCAAGGCCCAGAGGCGATACTGCTCAAAGTTAATGACATCCACCCCCACCATCAGCAGGGACGCCAGATAGACCATGATCAGCACGATCGCCCCAGCATAAGTAATGACCAAGCTGCGGGTGCGGGCAGCTAGTCCAAAAGCGATCGCCGATACCAAAAACAGGTTTGGCAGTACGACCAAACCATAGCTAAGGATGTAGGCATCAAATCGAAGGGGGCCGATGGCATAAGGATTCAGCCCTGGCATGAGGCTACCCAGTATCATCCCTGGCAGATAGGCCGAAAACGCCAACAGCGCTACGCCAAAGGCAGCCCAAAATCGTGTCGCTAGATAGCGACTTTTGGTGATCGGCGTCGCCAGAATGAGTTCCTCCATGCGCTGATTCGTATCGCGCACAAAGGTTTCGGCCACAAAAGCAGCGGCGGCCAGAATGCCGAAAATGGTGTACCAAATAGTGGTTTGGAAAACCTGTAGAGGACTATTAACGAAGAAAAAGGCGTTGCCCTCACCGCCTTTAGCAACCATGTCTGTGAAGCCAATGGCAAAAAAGACCACAGCAATCAGCCAGAAGGTAGGGCGACGTAAATGATAGCGCGTTTCGAAGGAGAATATGGGGAGCATGGGGGCGGTGGAGGGCTAGGAAACTGGATGGAGGAGAAGGGAAAAGGTAAAGGGTGAATAGGAGACAGGAGTTAGAGGACCAGAGAGACTGGGGAAGGGCAACTGGGCCAGCCTTTTGGCCTTTGATTCAGGGGCTATTTACGAAATGCCTTACTTGTCATAGGCATCATGCAGCAAATGCAGAAAGGTGGAAGCGATGAAGGTATTGATTAGGGTGTAGAAATGAATAGAGTCTCTAGTGATTAGACAAGCAGAAAAATACTAAACCAAAGGCAGTAAATCAACAGCTACAGTGCAGTGAAACCAGAGACTGCTTATTCACAACTGTTCGCAATAGTATCGTTCGTTACGGAGTGAGTCAAATCCGCCCCTAGAGGACAGGTTTCTTGGGAGCAATTGCTACCCCGTTAATCATTTCCATAAGAAACCCATCCCCTGGAGCAGGCTAAGCAGCGATCGCCTCTCGTTCTTCCATCAATGCGGTAAAGTACACATCACTCAAGTCAGGTTCGGCAGGCTGAAAGTCAGGACCAGGTTGAGCATTACTCAGGACACGCACCCAACGAATGCCCCGCTCCATGCGAGTAGTAATAACAGTCCAGTTGGCATCCATAGACACGGCTGCAGCTTCACGCATCCAAACACGCCCACGTAGACCATCCATTAAACTAGAAGGACTCCCTTGACATACAATTTGCCCCCGATTGAGGATTGCCATCTTGCCACAAAGCTCGGCGACATCTTCAACGATATGTGTCGAGAGCAGCAGGACTCGATCTTCGCTAATCTCTGCCAGCAGGTTCTGAAAACGAATGCGCTCGGCAGGATCTAAACCGGCTGTCGGTTCATCTACAATCACCAATCGGGGCGATCCGAGCAGCGCTTGGGCAATCCCAAACCGCTGTCGCATTCCCCCTGAAAAGGTTCCTAGATTCTGATGTCGCTGGTCATACAAATTCACCAACTGTAGCTGCTCAGCCACGATCGCCTGCCGTTCCTTGGCATCCACAAATCCCTTAAAAACTGCTAGCTGTTCCAATAGCTCTGCGGCTGAAACCTGGGGATACACACCAAAATCCTGCGGCAAGTAACCCAAGCGACGGCGCGCCCGCTGAGGATTTCCAAGCAAATCGATGCCATCGAGAGTAATAGAACCACTATCCGCATCCTGCAGCGTTGCCAGGGTCCGCATCAAAGAAGATTTGCCCGCACCATTAGGTCCCAGCAAGCCAAAAATTCCGCGGGGAACTTTCAGTGAGATATCGCGTAGTGCCTGGATGCCATTACTGTAGGTCTTATTAAGTCCTTGGATGACTAACATAAAGGCCAACTAATGAGATTCATTTCCATCAGACACTATAAAGTATTAGCTACTTTCTTGGTGATATTGTCGGTAAATCTGCTCACCAAACGGGCTATCCAGCCTTCACCTTGAGAACATTTCGTGACCTTCCTATGACTGAGGTGATTCCGGCAATCACAGGTGGGCAGATCTCTTGAGGATAGAAGTCAGGAGTAAGTTCCCTAGGGAATGCTGACTCCTGACTTCGGGATACTTCTATCACCGATACTTCCTGGATTAAATTATGCCGATGCGCCCTCCGAATCCTTTACTTTAGGCATAGTATTTGGAACAAATACAAAGTCAGGGACAACGGCTACAGGGCTAGCTTTCAGACCAGCACCGCTGATTACCCGATAGGCATGCCAGAGATGTCCAACCAAGGCAAGACTCCCCAATAGCAGTTGAGTGTTTGCGAGCAATAACCGATCAACCCCAAACAAATCCACCGGGTAGGCCGCCGTGTTGTGGCTCACGTAAGCGCAGGACAGAAACGCCATGAAAGCAACACCACCAAGGCTATAGGACAATAACGCCTCACCTTCAACCCGCACAATTTTCTTAAACACAGGCAGCATTGGTGTCAGGATATGCCAAATACCACCGCCAATCAGCAGAATTGCAATCCATAGGTGGCCACCCACAATATCTTCAAGATTGTTAGCCGCAGCTAGCCCCCAACCGCTGAAACCACTGGGTGTTTGCCCGGCTAAATAGCCGAAGATATGCACTGGGTCAAATGTCGGTGCATCAATCAAGCGTACTGCATGGAGTTCACCATCGTATAATCCGCCCCAACGAGTTGCTTTGAGATAAAGTCCCAAAGCACCTACTCCCAAAAAGAGAAGATGATGGCCCAAAATCAAAGTGAGTTGGCGATCGTCCGTCCAAGCATAACCAAACTTACGAGCTGTACCTTCGCTGTCTTCCAATTTAGCCGGACCGCGCACAACATGAAACAATCCTCCCGCAGCGAGCACAGTGGACGATACTAGGTGCAACACTCCAACCACAAAGTAGGGATAGGTATCAACAACCACGCCACCCTCACCAATCCCCCAGCCCAACAAAGCCAGGTGGGGCAGCAACGTCAGATTCTGCTCACCGAGGGGTATCCCTAGCTGCACTTTACCCACTTCGATCAGTGTAAAAGCGCCTGCCCACAGCAAAATCAGAGCTGCATGGGCAAGATGAGCGCCCAACAGCAATCCTGAAAAGCTAACCAATCTAGCATTACCAACTAGCCACGCATTTTTGGGGTTATTGGCAACAAAGGTCTTATTGAGTGAAAGGGTCAAATCCGTATCCTCCATGGATAACACTTGAGAATTTTTCTCATCACCTTAAGTGTGTCCTACTGACGCATATGCACGGTCATGTACAGATGGTGTTTATACTGCAAAAACCTCTCTTAAAGAGTTATTTGTCTGTATCAACAATCAGGTATCCTGATTAGACACAAGTCTATGTATTGATTTAAATTCTCAATAAGCATCATCATCCAAATGCTTATATTTCGCAACTCATTGGCAAACAAATTTCGTAACGAAATGTATAGACGTCATCTTTGACTTTGTTGGATTAGAGCGGTTGGGAAATAGCTCTAATGGTCCATCCCTGATCGATAGTTATTTCTAAAAACTGCTGATGGTACTGTCTCAGGGAAAAACGATGCCCAACGCTAATGAATGTCGTCTCCGTTGTCTGCAACGCCTTATACAGACACGCCTCATTCTGCAAATCCAACGCACTCGTGGCCTCATCCAATAGCGCATATCGTGGTGGATGCAGCAACAGCCGCGCCAACGCCAAACGCTGCTGCTCTCCCCCCGAGAGCGTTTGCATCGCGTCCTGCCCCCCGTCTAAACTGCCCCATCGCGACAGCAGATCTGCTAGATTCACCTGCTCTAGCACCGCAATCATTGCGTCGTCTGAAATGGGGAGGGAGGAGTCAGGAGTCAGGAGACAGGAGTCAGGAGACAGGAGAAAGTTTTGCGTTTTGCGTTTTGCGTTTTGCGTATGTTCTTTTCTATTCCCTGTGCCCTGTGCCCTGTTCTCTGTGCCCTGTGCCCTATGACTCGGGTACAAAAGCTGCTGGCGTAGCGACCCTCGGATTAGGTAAGGGCGCTGGGGGAGAAACATCATGGATTTAGGGTCGGGGGTAGTAATGGTGCCCGTACCAACCTGCCACAGACCTGCGATCGCTCTCAGCAGAGCACTCTTACCGACCCCACTCGGCCCCATAATCAAAAGATGCTGTTGGTCGGCTACCGTCAGCGAGAGATCATGCACTAATGTTGTTTGGCCATCCGGAGTTTGCAGGGTTAGATGTTTGAGGGCGATCGCGTCACCCACCTGCCGTTGAATTTTGGGTAGGACAGGGGGCACGGGTGGGGTATTCGATTCCGTATCGGTCGCAGGCGGATTGGTCGGTGGGGTTGGTAAGACGCTCGCCCCTCCATCAACCTGACCTTCATCCGACAACAATGACCGAGACAGGGCCTCGTGTAAACGTCCCAAGCGCTGCATCGCCGCCCCCAGATTTGTCAGTTGCTGCATCTGCAGCACAATCAGCGCCAACGCCCCTAGCATCAAATTGAAAGCTGAGCCAGCCTGGGTAACATCGCCAATTTCTAGGTCCCCGGCAAATAGACGCGGTGCTAGAATCAGCCCCGGCACAATAAAGGTGACATAGCGGTAGTGGTTTTGAAAGAGATTGAGGCCCAGTTGCCAGCGAATCAAGCGTTTGAAGTTATCGAACACCTGAATGAACTGCCGCCAACTCTGACGTTGCTCTGATTGCTCCCCCCGATAGAGGGCGATCGCCTCGGCATTTTCGCGAATCCGAGCCAGCCCAAACCGATAATCAGCCTCGCGCTTCAGCTGTTCCAGGTTAATGCCGACCAACATACGTCCGAAAAAGAGAGTCGCGATCGCGGTACCCAAAACTGAGTACACGACCAAAAACAACATCAGCGGCTGCGAAATCGCCCACAATACCCCTGCAAACCCAATCAGCTGTAATATCGACTCCAGGCCAATGGCAAAAAACTTGAGTGATTCCTGGGTCAGGGTGCGGATATCAGTTTCGAGGCGCTGATCGGGATTATCCAAAGTACCCTGCAGTCGTAGTTGGTAGAATTGGGCATTGTCCAGATAGCGATCCAGATAGCGGCGGGTAAGCCAATCGCGCCAGTACAACCCCAACTTGGAACCGATGTAGCCTGCTAACGAAGCGAAGGGAACCCCTACCACAAGTACAACAAGAAAGATAACGAGGGCCTGCACAAAGCGATCGCTATCCTGAGCCGCTAATGCTGAAGTCAGCTCACCGCCAAAAATCAAAAACAGCACCTGCAGTCCTGTGCGAATGAGCAATACAACAACTAACGACAGCAGCAGTATCCAAGCTCCCCACTTTTCAGAAGACACCCAATAGGGCCACAGCACCGACCAAACCCGCTGCCAGCGGCGGCGTTCAGGACGATGGCTTAGCTTTAGCAAACTAGACAAAACGATAATCCTGGGTAGATTGCAGGGTCCAACTATGATCGAGCGCGAGGGTCAGCACTTGCAGGTGATAGGGCAGCAAGCTAGGACGATGACCAACACTGATCACCGTGATCCCCGCTTCCACAAGGCACTGATACAGCCCCTGCTCCTGCTCTACAGCAACGGCACTGGTCGCCTCATCTAAAATGGCGTAGGCCGGTCGCTGCAGTAGCAAGCGGGCAAAACTGAGTCGTTGCTGCTCCCCCAAAGAGAGGCGCTGGGACCAATCCGCCACTGTTTCTAGCATCTGACTCAACCCCAAGAGCTGCACCTGTTTTAGAGCCTCAATCAAAGCCTCATCCGTCATGGCTTCATTCCCATGGGGATACAGGAGTTGGCGACGGAGGGAGCCTAAAGGAAGGTAAGGCTGCTGGGGTAAAAAGAGACTCGCTTGCGGAGCCTGCAACGTTCCTTGTCCTGCCGTCCATAAACCCGCTAGCGTTTTCAACAGCGCACTCTTGCCTACGCCACTAGGCCCTGTCACCAGCAAGCTTGCTCCGGCAGGCACTTCAAACGATAGATCCTGGCACAATCGCCGCTGACTATCGGGGGTATACACCGTCAAATTCTGAACGGCTAGCATTGGACTTATCACAGTCTGAATCGCCAGGTCATCTTGAGTACGCACCGCTTGCAGTGACTGGGCAAAGACTCCCAAACGATCGACGCTCGCGGCCAATGCCGTCAACTGCTCGAATTGAACCACCACCAAGCTCAGCGAAAGCCAGATGCGATCAAAAGCTAACTGAGATTGGAAAATTGTCCCCACTTCAAGCTGTCCAGCCAAAATGCTGGGAGCCAGAATCAGACTCGGCATAATAAACGTAAGGTACTGATAGCCATTCTGGAAAAAATCGAGTCCCAGCTGCCAGCGAATAAAACGATTAAAGTTCGCCACGACCCCAGAAAACTGCCCTTGCAAAGTCCTACTTTCGTGCGCCTGCCCCTGATAGAAAGCAATAGATTCAGCATTCTCGCGCACGTTGATCAAACCAAAGCGGAAGTTAGCCTCACGTTTGAGCTGCTCCGCGTTAATGCGCGTTAGTCGCTTACCAAAAAACAGGGTCGCGATCGCACTTCCCAACCCGGCATACACCACCAGAAATCCCGTCAGGGCCTTGGAAATGAACCATAACACCCACACAAAGCCCACCAGTTGAACAATCGACTCTAGACCAATAATGAAGACGAGCAGGGTTGTCTGGCTCACAGATTTGATATCTTCTGACAATCGCTGATCGGGATTGTCCACCACTGCATCCGGGGCTGCTGCTGGAGGACCTACCGCCAAGCGATAGAATCGCTTCTGATCGAGATAAGTACCTAAGAATTGGCGCGTCAATCCCTGCCGCCAACGGAGTCCCAACGTATCACGAACAAAGACACTGAAGGACTGTAGCCACGCACTGGCAACCAGAATACCGATAAAGGTGAGCAGCGATCGCTGAAACCGCCCTGCATCCCGTGCAGCTAATGCCGAAATAAACTCTTCCCGCTGAAAACTCTCCCAAATTAAGCAGCCACTGCCCGCCATTGCAATCACCACCAAGAGCCCCAACAGCCCACCCAGACGCCAGCTCCAGAACATCGGTCCAGAGAGTCTCAACACCTGCCCTAGAGCTGACCACCGTTTACAGCCAATGGATTGAGTCCTTTGTTCCATTCAATCTGCTTATACTTCCCCAAACGGTACTTCCTAAATAGGAATCAGTCTCATAATATACAGGGTATTGGTTGGTTATTGATGGTTGGTTATTAGTAGTTAGCTTTGGGTTAGTAGTTCATGATTAGTAGTTCATGACACACAGTTCATAGTAAGTTACCCCTTGTAGAGAACAATGACGAACGCTCAATCATTGACCATCAAAAATTAACTATCAACCAATAACAGACATCCAATAGCAGACAACGGATAATGACACTGTTTTTCGCCAAAAGCCATTTACAGGGTCAGCGCTGGGGCTATGCTGTAGCGTTGCTAGCAATCTTTGGGGGTACAGCTTGTTCTGAGCTCTCTCAAGCTCAATCTGATATTCCCGTAGAAGTCACCATTCCTAGCGATCGTGTGGTGGCTTTGGGGCGTCTGGTTCCGAAGGGCGAAGTGATTCAACTATCGGTCCCGAATGCGGAAGATAGTCGGGTCAATCAAATTTTGATTGAGGAAGGAGATTTTGTTGAGACCAATCAGGTCATCGCTATTTTACAGGGATACGAGCGCCGTCAGCGCGATCTAGAGGAAGCGGAAAAAAATATCGATTTCTATCAGGCCCGACTTAATCAGCTCCTAGCAGGCGAAGGCAAAGTGTCCGAGATTACCGCTCAGCAAGCTGCCATCGCAGCTCTAGAGGCCCAACAGCGCAATCAGATTGCGGCTTGGCAAGCTGAGGTTGAGAGCGCTAATGTCGACTTACGGCAGGCAGAAATAACCTATAAACGCAACCAAACCTTAGCCACTGCAGGGGCCATTAGCCAGGAAGTTCTGGACGAATCTCAAGAAGCACGGGACATTGCCCGCGCCACCTTAGCCGAACGACAAGCCCAGTTGAGCAACAGCGAACAGACTCTGTCGAAGCAGATTGAACAGGAACAGGAAACCTTAGCAACCCTAAAAGAAGTGCGCCCTGTGGATGTTGAGGTGGCCCAAGTTGAGTTAGAGCGGGCTCAAATTGCTGTGGAACAGCGCCGGGCTGATTTAGCCGACACCCAAGTGCGCGTACCCATGGCAGGGCAAATCCTCCGCATCAATACCCGCGTAGGAGAGCGCGTGAACACCGAAGAGGGCATTGCCGAGCTTGGGCAAACCAGTCAGATGTATGCGATCGCTGAAGTATATGAGACTGAAATTCTCAAAGTAGAGGTAGGCCAAAACGCCACTATTAAAAGCGAGTACGGTGGCTTTCCTGACAGCATCCGCGGCACTGTAGAGCATATCGGCCTGCAAATCGGTGCTCGTACCCTCGCTGACGGCTCCACCAACCCCACCACTGATGAAAATCAACGAGTCGTCGAAGTCCGCATTCAAATCCATCCCGAAGACAGCCCCAAGGTAGCAAGTCTCACCAATATGCAGGTGAGGGTTGACATCAATACAGGTGAAGAGTGAGTGGGTGGACGAGATAAGAGGGTGTGGGAAGGACGTAGGGGAGTAGATGACGGGGAAAAGAACCGTAGGGGCAGGTTCAGCAGATATTTCCTGCAAAGCACCGTTGCCCTTACTCAAAATCTGCCTTACCCAAATGTATGCAATAACCAACAGCCAAAAAACAATAGCGATTAGCCATTAACACCATAACCATCAACCATCAACGCCAGAACCAATGCCCCGAAAATTCAGCCATCTACCAAAGTCCCTAAGAATCCATTGGCAGACTCACAAACCCTTGGGTTGGGCGCAATTAACCCATCGCAAAATTCGGCTACTGGTAGCGATCACAGGGGTGGCGTTCGCCAATATTTTGATCTTCACGCAGTTGGGATTAAGAGCCATGCTCTTCGATGGCGTCACCTTAGTCCCTGATCATCTCCAGGGAGACTTGTTTCTGGTCTCTGCCTACGCGCCCAATATTGATTTGGGTAACTTCCCGAAAATTTATCTGTACCAAGCCGACGCGATCGCGGGCGTCACCTCAGCCAGTCCGTTATATATTGAATTTGCAAACTGGGTTAATCCTTTAGATCTCGCCCAAGCTTCCCCAGAAATTGATGACGAGGCTGAAACTCAGATTGAGTTTCAGCTCTTTCCCAACAGCGTCAAGATTCTAGCCTTCAACCCCGCTCAGCCGGTACTGGCCATTCCTGCGGTAAATCAACAGCTTGAAACCCTCTATGGGCCAGGGGCTGTACTTTACGATCAGCTGGGCCAGGAAAAACTCGGACCCATTCCTAGCTTATTTGCTCAAAACGGCATTGCTTCTACTCTCATGAGCAACCGCCGGGTTTACGTCACAGGACTTTTTAGTTTGGGAAGTACCCTCTTTGACAATGGTCATGTGGTAATGAGCGATTGGAATTATGCCCAGTGGTATGGCATGGAAAGCCTCGAAAAGGTCAGTGTTGGTGTCTTGACCCTGTCTCCCAAAGCCAACCTAGAAACCGTGCGGGCTTCCTTGAAGGCAGCCCTGCCAAAATCTATTAGTGTCTTGACGCAAGCAGAACTAGCCGCAGCTGAGCAAGCCTTTCGCGCCTCTTTGCCCAATGGCAAGGTTCTTAACTTCGGGGCCATGATGGGCTTCATTATTGGCGTCGTAATCGTTTATCAAATTCTCTACACCGACGTCAGCGACCATTTACCCGAATACGCCACCCTAAAAGCAATGGGCTATAGCGATAAACGCTTACTCAGCGTCGTCCTTCAAGAAGCCCTGCTACTTGCAGTCCTCGGATTCATCCCTGGCTACCTCGCCTCTTATGCCGTTTACGAACTCCTTTTCCTGATCACTCGCGTTCCTATCACCATGAAAACCACCGTTGCCATCAATGTCTTTTTCCTGACTCTGATCATGTGTGCCATTTCGAGCGTGATCGCAATGAACAAATTGCGATCAGCAGATCCAGCTGATGTATTTTGATAGGACGGTGTTCGTTGTTTGTTGTTTGTTGGCCGTACAGCCCCATAAACCACCAACCGGCACGGGCGGGGCATTTGGTGAGTAACTATGCTGTTAGTCATAGAGCTTTTTGCCCAAATGCCTCGCCCCGACAACCATTAACCATTAACCATGCTCCCTGTCGTATCTGCCCAAGATCTAACCCACGCCTTTGGTCGCGGCACCCTGCGCAAACCAGTGCTTCTAGATATCAACTTGAAACTTAGATCGGGCGAAATTGTCATCCTGGAAGGTCCCTCCGGAAGTGGTAAAACCACCCTACTGACACTCATTGGAGCTCTGAGAACTGTACAAGAGGGCAACCTTACAGTCCTCAACCAGGATCTCTACCGAGCGCCAAAATCAACTATGATGCAGACCCGTAGCCAGATTGGGTTCATCTTTCAGCATCACAACTTACTCGACTGTCTAAATGCTTGGGAAAATGTCAGCACCACTCTTAAACTGCATCCTCAAGTTCCGAAATCCAAGTATCGTGCTCAAGCTGTAGCGATGCTTCAAGCCGTAGGATTGAACGATAAGGTTGATGTGTATCCCCAAAATCTCTCTGGGGGACAAAAGCAACGTGTGGCGATCGCTAGGGCCTTAGTCAGCCACCCTAAACTTGTTTTAGCCGATGAGCCGACTTCCTCCCTGGATAGTCAATCGGGACGCAACGTCGTTGAGATCATCCATAGACTTGCCCGTGAAGAGGGCTGTGCCGTTTTGCTGGTCACTCACGATAGCCGCATCCTCGACATTGCTGACCGGGTTTTACACATGGAAGATGGCCGCCTACATAACGATTAGTCATACACTTCTTATTAGTCGTACACTTCTATGAAAATCATTGAAGAGTAACTATTCAATTGTTTAGTCCGTACTGTGTGATCAATTGATCATGATACTTTTGGTAGTGATCTGCAAGTAAGTAGATGTCCCTAAATAAACGTAGCTCTGCTAGGTCGTGAGAAATTTGGGGTTAGCTTGACGGTTGGACGCAA
>JBCBTQ010000143.1:0-15156 GCA_039818605.1 Cyanobacteria bacterium J06639_14
CGGCAGTTCTTGCATGGCAAAAGTCTACCATCCTCGCCTGCACCAACACCCAGGTCAACCCAGTTGAGCAATTACGAATTTAGCAAGGCGAAAAATGGTTGTCTTGTACGTTTTTGCACCTGCGTTGACTTACCTGGATCAGTAGCGCTAGCCTAGCGCTTACTCCGATCAGCCAGATGGGCTGGGAAAGCGGGAATTTTTCTGGCGGCAAAAGCCAGGAACTTGGATGTAGTCAATATCAGTGGCTGTTCGCTCTAGCACTATGGGGACTCAAACCGAGGTTACGCAAGCCGAATCAGCTCGATTATGGGAACCGGGCCTGCCAGGCGTTGAATTGTTTGAAGCTAAATTATTTCAGCACCAGTTCAACAAACACTTTCATGAGACTTATACGATTGGCTTGAATGAAAGTGGCGGTGGATGTTGTCTACATGGTGGTGAGACACTGCACTTCCAACCCGGCAGTTTTAATTTGATTAATCCTGGTGAAGTTCATACGGGGCAGGTGATGTCTGTTAAGGGCTGGAAATTCCGCAGTATCTATATTCACCCGACGTTAATCACCCAAACATTCACGCAATTAGAATTGTCGTCCCAAGCATCGCCTGCCTTCAAACACCCTATTTTGTGGAAGCCTTCTTTGCAGTTTGTCTTTTATCAATTGTTCAACGTGTTGAACAATCCGGCTGCCCAACTAGCCCAACAGTCACTGCTGCTGGAGTTGCTGTCAGGCTTATTTCTGAAGCATGCCGATTGTCCGGCAGTGCGGCAGTCACCACGGCAGGAATCCAGAGCCATTTCCCAAATCCGCGCCTATCTCGAAGCTCATTATGCCGAAAACGTCGCCATTGAAGATTTGGCCAGGCTGGTTAATCTGAGTCCTCACTATCTAATCCGATGTTTTCGTCAACAGGTGGGGTGTGCGCCCCATCAATACCAACGACATTGGCAACTCCGGCAAGTAAAGTCGGCCCTGCGATCGCCCCAGCCACTATCTGTCATTGCTGCCGAACATGGATTTTATGACCAAAGCCACCTGAATCGAGCCTTCAAACGAACCTTTGGTGTCACGCCTGGCAAGTATCAGAAGGATAATTCTGTCCAATACGACTGAGCCTAAGCTGCCGTAGCTTGAAGTGCAGAGGGGCGTATCATTTCGCTTTTGGGTGGCCACTGATGCTGAGGCTGAACACACTGCCTTGCGGGCATTCTGCAAGCCAAAATCCAAAATCGAAAACTGGGATAAGCGCCCTGCCGCCAGTTGAGGTAAACGGATGGACGTGTTCAAAGATTTTTCGATTGCGGCGGTGGTTGCAGGTTTCGTCACCGTTCTGGTGGGGTTTACTAGTGCCGCCGTCATTGTGTTTCAAGCGGCTCAAACCTTAGGGGCATCGCCCACCGAAATTGGTTCTTGGCTCTGGGCCTTAGGGTGGGGCATGGGATTGACGAGCATTGGCTTGTCGCTGCGGTATCGCGTCCCCATTGTGACGGCCTGGTCAACACCGGGAGCCGCAATGCTGACAACAACCGCTGCCGATACGTCGATGGCGGAGGCGATCGCTGCTTTTTTGATCTGTGCTGCGCTGATTACGTTATTTGGCTTTACCGGCTGGTTTGAGCGTTTGATGAATCGCTTACCGCTTTCTTTGGCGGCGGGTATGTTGGCGGGAATCCTATTGCCGTTTGGGCTGAACGTCTTTACCGCTCTGCAAACCCAGTTTTGGATGGTGTTGGCGATGTTTTTGGCCTACGTCATCATGCGGAGTACGGTACCCCGCTATGCCGTCATCACGGCCTTGATTTTGGGCGTTTTAATCGCGGGGAGTCAGGGTTTGCTCCAGATGGAAGTGTTGCAACTGGAGTGGGCTCAGCCGGTTTTCACCGCTCCTCAGTTTTCGCTCAATGCTTTATTAGGTGTTGCCCTTCCTCTATTTGTCGTCACCATGGCTTCGCAAAATGTGCCCGGAGTTGCGACGATTCGCGCCTTTGGTTACAAAGTGCCCAGCTCTCCCCTGATCGGTTGGACTGGCGTGGCAACCTTGTTATGGGCTCCGTTTGGTGCCTTCGCGATTAACTTAGCTGCCATTACAGCCGCGATTTCGATGGGGCAGGAAGCCCATGAAAAGCCAGAAAAACGTTATATTGCCGGGATTACGGTCGGGGTTCTGTATATCTTGATTGGGATGGGAGGGGCAACGGTTGTTTTTCTGTTTGCTGCCCTGCCTCAAGAACTGGTACTCGCGATCGCGGGCCTGGCACTTTTAGGCACCATTGGTAACGGTCTCATCACTGCCTTAACCCAAGAAACCGAGCGAGACGCCGCTCTCATCACTTTTCTGGTGACTGCGTCTGGCGTCACGTTGGGGGGCATTGGCTCTGCTTTTTGGGGCCTGTTAGCAGGGATGGTAACCCTAGGACTATCACAGGCAAATCGAGCTTTGGGGTGGTTGCCGCTAAAGAAATGACTGATGGGCGCATTGGGTCTCATGTTTTGACAACTACCCACGGCGATATATGCGCTGTGGGAAACCCTTTCAAATCTTAAGCCCACAAAGTCGTTCAAATACAAGCATCTTTTATCGAGTGGCTTCATAAAGTCTTTAAGAAAAAGCACTTAGTCTTAAAAAAAGAGCAATTTGCTTTTTTTACCGCCACTTTCTTTCAGGAAATAGATAGGATATTTGCCAGGATCACGATTGATATCCCTACCGATAAAAGCCAAGCTATTTGCCGAGATAATGAGCGGCTGATTAGCTTTACTATTTTTTTCAATGGCCTCAAGGATGGCGATTGGGTAAGTCTTTGGTTTCGATTTAAGTATTCAATGAGTGCCCTTAAATTTCCTGGGTGAGTTATTTCTTGGAAAAACACACAAATAGCACTCAATAATTACACTCTATGATGTTGACCTGAGTCTATCTGAAGTGAACTATAGACACTATCCATCAGAATTTTGTTATAGTATTTGCGGCAGTAGCGTATGGAAACCTTAGCTCATTAGTTTTTTCTGCTACTTGTCACTCAGGATACTTTGCAGGAATTCCTGCACCGTTACTATATGCACGCGCGAGTGAAGTCAAACTGCATTAGCAGAGTTATGGATGTTGTAACGAAGATCTCGGCTATGGGTTGAATCTTTTGTCAGCACACTTTCCTTAACTGTATATTTGGGTGCAAATAGAACTACCATTCTTATTCAGTTTGAACTTCAAGTGTCTGACTTGGGTCTACTTTAATGGTTTTGAGTTTTTACTGCTTGATGTGTTAGAGAGTCATTGGTAGTTAGACTCTTTGTTGACTGTATTAGTCTCATTTTGCCGCGATATCCGCAAGCATTGCTGGAATTTGGGAACAGTCTACGCCAAGCTTCGTCTTATAGCACCTGTGGTGCGAAATCTAATTTTCTACCACACAAGAATTTAATGACCTTGACTGCAAACTCTGAGCTTGTGGTCATGTTCATATGTTCAAAGGGTGCCCACCTATGTGTTTTGGACTCTGTTGTATTCGTCTAAGGCACTCTTAGCTAAGTGAGCATTGCATTAGTCTTCTCGCTCACTGGCAGAGAGAGTGCGCAGTGTATAAAGGGGGTTTTCTCAATGAACAATTTGCCATTTCACCTGTCTATTTGTGTTAACGATCTTGATAATGCTCGGATCTTCTACAGAGATATTCTCTGCCTTGAAGAACGTCGTGCTTCCAAGACATCAGCCCATTTTGATTTCTATGGTTGTCAGTTGACCTGTCATCATTTACCCGGCTATGACGCTAAAAATGTTCAGCGGGAAGTAGATGCAGAAAATGTTCCGGTGCCTCATTTTGGGGTGGCTCTAGAGTATGATGAGTTCGAAAAGTTGAAGGATCGCTTGTCAGCTAACGGTACTAAGTTTGTACTCAAGCCTCATCTACGATTTTTGGATAAAGGACATGAGCAGCATGTTATGTTTGTCGAAGATCCGTCTGGGCATGGTATTGAGCTGAAATCGTTTACAAAAGTTCCCGCCAATACATGGGCTTAAGTTCGTTGTCCGGATTGGGATAATTGGTCTCGTCAAGTTAAATAAGGTCGCTGTAATACGAGGAGAGTCTCTCTCTATGGTTACAGCGACCTCATTTGCTTGGACAAATGAACGCTTATGTATGTTGTGCAGCAATAAGGTTAGGACGTGCTCAGTTTGCCTGCTTATTTACTATTAGGTTTGACACTGGCGGATTTCTCAGATCCCAGGCTGATAGGTCTCTTGTTTGTTGGTATGGGTGTAGGCGTCGTCGCGGCACTACTTGGCATCGGAGGCGGTTTGTTAATGGTCCCTATTTTGAACTTTTGGGGGGCAACACCACTGCAGGCGATCGCGACGAGTCTGGTGGGCATTGTTCTCAGTTCAACGTCAGGAACATTTCAGAACTGGCGTATGGGGCAGCTTCGGCTAGAGCGAATCGCCATTCTGGCTCCACCAGCCATGCTAACGACAGAATTAGGCGTATGGATTTCTAACCAGTTACCGTCACAGTTATTGCTGGTTAGTTTTGCGGCGCTACAAATTGTCTCGATTTACCTCATTGGTCTGAAGCGAAAGCTAAAACAAACCACAACGAAGGAGATCCGCACAGGGGGGGAATTGCCCCGCCCCAGCACGTCACCGCAAACAACTGTAATGCTCAACAAAGGGCGTACGAAGCTGCCACCAACAGCGGTCAAACATAGCGTCAAGATCACCGACCAAGAAATTTTTCAGACGCAAGGCATTGGCCTGATTGCAGGCGTTCTGTCAGGGCTCTTTGGGGTCGGTGGTGGGGTTGTGATGGTCCCTCTGCAGATGCTCTTTCTCGGCGAAAATATTAAGGCTGCCGTGCGCACGAGTCTGGGCGCGATCGCGTTTATTTCAGTTTGGGCTGTTGGTCGTCATACGTTTTCTGGCAATGTATTGTGGGCAGCAGGAATTTGCTTGGGAATTGGTGGCTTGTTAGGGGCTCAGTTTGGCGCAAGATTACTCCCCAAACTACCCGAAACGTTGGTGACGTTACTTTTTCGGATGCTGTTACTATCGTTGGCGGCCTACATGGTTGTTACAGCTTTTTGGGAACCCATTCAACAATCTCTGGGTGTTTGATTTCCCTGATAATTGCCTGAGGTTTTTTCTTCGCTGGACGCGCGATCGCTACATAGAGCATTGACATTCCAGGACGTACCGTTTAGGTCGAGGAACTCTGGCCGGGGAGAGTCAGGAGTCAGGAGTCAGGAGTTAGGAGTCAGGAGAAACCTGGCTTCAAATTTTTTTTGTCACCGGAATTTCCTACCTTAAGTTGATAGCCTCATTACTATCCTATTAATTTCTCCTCTGGCCAATAGGAAGGCGTTAAAATGGTTGACGTCATGTATAAAATATGACATCATCTGGGATTAGAAAGACAGACAATTATAATGATATTGGGGGCTTGAAAGTTTTCCTGTTCAGCAGAGTGGCTAGTAGGGTATTCTGGTTCCTGAAAGTTGCTCCTCTGAAGTTTAGGGCAAGCTTGCTATTACATCTATCGATTTAGGGTTTTCACCGCTGCTATCAAGTCTCAGGGTGTTACTGCGTGGTTGAACCCTTTATGTACAAATCTTGCAGTTGACTTGCTGGCTATCGCTAAACGTAGGGAAGATAGGCAGTATTGTATTAAGGGGTAGGCGTTTATCAAATTTTTTAAAGGAGCTTGGAACCAAAAGTAGTCTGGTTCTGTCTGTTAGCTCCTAAGGGTGGTCAAGAATAATTCGATACCACGAGCTGATGACTTATAACAGTCAGCTTAAAGGTAAACATACCGCAATTGACAGTCAAGCTGTCTGGAATCGAACGACCTAGACAATGAATAAACACGTTCTCCCTGTAGCAACCCGAAACGTGACTGAAGCGAATGATCTCCGATTATTCAGAACCCTGGAAAAACTCCACTTTAGTGGCCATCTTGAGCTGACCAATCTTGCTGGGCAAAAATGGGACTTTTATTGGTTACGAGGTCTCATTGTGCATGCTACAGGTGGTACTCATGCAGGCCGAAGATGGCGGCGACATTTAGCCAATCATTGCCCAGAAATTCCGATTTATGTTGTTGCCTGGCAACGTGATTTGGATAAGATTGAGGCAAGTGATTTTAATATCAACTGGGAGTATACGCTCCTAACTCATTGGCTGGCAGAAGGTCGGATACTTCATCCCCAAGCCGCAGCTGTGATTAATGGCATCGTGAGTGAGGTCCTGTTCGATGTTGCTCAGTCTCCCGATGTATCCCATCAAATTTGGCAAGATAGTTCTTTGTCGGAGCCGATTACTGGAATTGAAGCTGGACAGTCTGTTGCCTCTGTATTAACTCTTTTCAAAGCATGGCATAAGGCAGGATTGTCTCACATTTCGCCTAACCAAGCACCGATTATTCGCAACCAAGAACAGTTGAAAAAGTTGCGAAAGGCCAAATTTTACCAAAAGTTGACTCACATCTTAAATACGCGACATAGCTTGTGGGACCTGGCCATCAAGATGCAGCGACACATTATGGATGTGACGACGGCATTGATGCCCTGTGTGCGTTCAGGCATGTTAGAAATGGTTGATCTGCCTGATTTGTATGTACCCAAATGGCGGCAAAAAACGCCCACGATAGCTGTTAAGCAAGCGAGTGAGCCGAGTGGCTTAATTGCCTGTGTTGATGACAGCATTTGGGTGCGGAAAATGTTGGAGAAGCTGTTGACGTCGGCAGGCTATGAATTTGTCGGTGTAAGTGATGAACTCCGGGCTATTAGTACGTTACTTACCCGTAAACCTGATCTGATCTTTTTGGATCTCGTTATGCCCAAAGCCAACGGGTATGAGATCTGTGAACAACTTCGGAAACTTTCGCGCTTTCGCGATACCCCGATCATCATCTTGACTGGAAATGATGGATATGCTAGTAGGCTGCGGTCTAATTTTGCGGGGGCATCGGACTTCTTGAGTAAACCCTTAGATGCCGAGAAGGTTTTAACTGCAATCCGGAAGCACTTGAAAGAGGGCGTAACTTCTTAATAGAGGATCGATGACGGGGTGTAGCTGACCGCTAAGTTTCTACCCACGCGACGCTTGGTTTGCCAGCTTGTATTTTCAGGAACGCTGGACGTGCCTGAACTGCGGGACTTCAAGTATGAGTCGACGTGTACTTTACAACTCTTCATTGCAACGAGGTAAGTTTCTATGGGCACTGCATTGGTGGTCGAAGATTCCAAAACAGATATGCAGATCCTGATTCACTGTTTGCAGCAAGAAGGAATTAATGTGCTGATGGCACAGAGTGGCGAAGAGGCGATCGCTACTGTGTCTAAACAGCGACCAGATGTTGTTGTTTTAGACGTTGTTTTGCCAGGTTGCAGCGGGTTCGAAGTCTGCCGTGAACTGAAAGCAAAATCAGAGACAAGTCAGATTCCAGTGGTGATTTGTTCTACCAAAGGAACCGAAATGGATAAGTTTTGGGGGATGAAGCAAGGAGCCGATGCCTATCTTCACAAGCCGATTGACCAGAGAGAGTTTGTACAAACTGTGAAGCAACTCATTAACGATTAACTTGGGGAACCATGCATGTCTGAGGTCTCATCCAGTAACAGTGCTTTATCGCTTTCTATTGAAGCGGAGCAGGACATTACTCTTTCCCCTGCTACCGCAAATAGTGAGCAGTATCTTAGGCTTATTCTCGGATCAGACATCACGGCACTCTTACCCCTACGGCAACTGAGTGAAGTTTTAACGATACCCCTCGGCCAAGTTATCCCCATGCCCCACATGCCAGGTTGGGTCATGGGGATTTATAACTGGCGGGGTGAAATTTTGTGGGTCGTTGATCTCGGTCACCTTTGTGGATTCACACCTTGGCATCAACAGTTTACGAACTCACAAACTCATACAGTAGTGGTGCTAAGTATCGAGGGTCAAACTGCCAAAACGCCACACATCAAGAAACAGACAATTGGCTTGATTGTTAATCGCGTCGAAGATATTGAGCAGTGTCTACCAGAAATGATCTACCCTTCCCAACCCTCGTCGCCAACCCCCGAGTTGGAACCCTTCTTGCGAGGCTATTGGTGGACTCCTGATGACGATATGTTAGCCGTTTTAGACGGCACTGCCATCTTAGAAAAAATGCCTAAATAGTAAACCTAAATAAAACTGTTTTTGCACAGGTTGCGCCACCATACAGAAAAATTTCCCGAGTTTTACAACCTAAATTTGAGCATTCTGCCCCGAGTTTTTTCGCGAACTCTACGACGAATTCGAATTACCCGCTGCGCCAATTTAACTTGCTGATATCGAGGTTTCCATGACTCAGACACCCTCAGAAGTCACATCTCAAAATTCCATCAATTTTTCTGACTCCTATGTCCCTGGGGGTCAGAAGAATCGTCATGGGGAATCAACGCGTTCATCTAATGGATTGATGGCATCGTCAAATTTACCGCAGACTAAGCCAGGTTCGGATGCTCGTATCTATCGTGGAGTGCAGCTAAAATCCTCTCCCATATCGGGCATTACTCTACGTAAACAGCTGCTGCGAACTTTTTTGCCTTTATCACTAGCTCCGTTGGCGATCGCAAGTGCAATTGGTTACTACATCGTCGATAGAAATACTGAACAACAAACTCAAGAGCGTTTAACAGATGCGTCTGTCATCATGCGTGATGCGGCGAGTCAATTGGTTGATGACGGTAGAAGAATTCCGTTAGCGATCGCCGATAATCCCTACATACTCAATTCCGTTAGGGCTGCAAGTAATAAAGCTGAAGCGGAGCAATTGATACAGGCTCCCATTGAGCAGCTTGAGCAACAGTTTGACGCGACTCACCTCCTTGAAGTCAAACCAGAACTCAATGATTATCTGGTACAAACGGCAGAGAATGAAGGACTGGCGGAAATTCACATTACTGAGCGGAATGGCTTTGTGATTTCCTACAGCAGCAAGACCTCTGATTTTGTCCAGAGTGATGAAGAGTGGTGGCAGACAGGGCGGCAAAACACTCAGTGGATTATGGATCCTGAAGTGGATGAGTCTGTTAATACCTATGCGGTTGACTTCTTGCAGGCTATTGTCGATCCCAATACAGGCGAGTTTTTGGGCTTGATCCAAGCGGTCTTGCCCGCCGCTCACTTTAATCGATTGAGCCAACTCTTCGAAATTGAGCTGACGGGGTCGCGCCAGTTGCAATTGGTTGATGCGAGTTCTGGGACCGTGGTAAACACGATTACCCCTGAAGGACCCAGCACAACGCAAGACATTACTGGGGGCGAAGCACTGCAGAAAGCCATCACTGAGTTGGCCGCAGCTGTTCGTTCTGGTCAGAGCCCAGAACCCGCCTTGCAATCGCTCACCAAGGAATATGCCTTTCAGCAACTTGAGATTAAGCCTGTGGAGTCAGGTAATGGTGATCAAAGTTTGGTGGTTGCGTTTAATTATCAAGGGCAGCGATATAGCTTAACGGCACTCTCCAATATTGACTGGGTGGCAATCGCCTCGATTGATGTTGCCGAGATTCGGGCTGCTGGCCGTAACATTGCGATTATCTTTTTGATTGTTGCAGTACCGTTGGCTGGAATTGCACTCTTCATCGCACTCTGGTTGGCCGATCAACTTTCGATTCCGTTGAAGCAACTGTCGAGGACGGCTGAAGAAGTTTCTAAGGGGAATCTGGAGGCGATCGCGATACCCGCTGGCACAGCCGAAACGCAGATCCTAGCTCAGATTTTCAACAACCTTGTAGAAAGTGTCAAAAGATTTTTACAAGAGCAAACCCACGCGACCGACCGCGCTCGCTTACTCGCCGAGATTACCGGTGCTCGAGCTGAGAGCAATCGTGACCTACCGTCTGTTTTCAACCGCGTAGTTGAAGGGGCACGGCTGATTATCGGTAGCGATCGCGTTACTTTCTATCGATTTAATCATGATGGAAGTGGCCAGATTGTGGCCGAATCAGTTGCGGACAAATGGCCCCGGGCTAGCGATGAAAGAAACCGACAGTTCCTAATTCCAGAGGAACTTATGGCGCGTTATCGCACCGGTCATCCAGTTGCTCTGCCTCGGGTTGCTGAGGCGGAACTGCCAGTGACCTATCAACAATTGATGGATTACCTACAGACTCAAGCTAGCTTGGTCGTTCCTGTTTTCACCGGCGATCGCCTATTAGGTTTGCTCATGGCCGATCACTGTTCTGCTCCTTACCAGTGGGAGTCCTCAGAGATTGAATTTTTAGAGCAGTTGGCTGGCCAGTTGGGACTTGTTATTGATCGAGTCACTCTATTTGAAGAAACAGAAGCGTTGGCCGACGAGCAACAGACCCTGAAAGAGAATCTACAGCGACGGGCCTTAGAACTCCTGAAGGAAGTGGACCCGATTAGCCAAGGTAATCTCACCATTCGAGCCCGCGTCACGGAAGATGAAATTGGCACCATTGCTGACTCGTACAATGCAACGGTCGATAGTCTGCGACGGATTGTCCTGCAGGTACAAGAGGCGACCAGTAAGGTCTCCGCAACGACTAACAGCAACGACGCCTACATCCAAGAACTTTCGCAAGAAGCAGCGCGTCAGGCCACCGAAATTGCGGATGCTTTGGTGCAAATTCAGATGATGGCTGAGGCTATGCGCGAAGTGGCTACCAGTGCCGAATACGCGGATGCTGCTGTGCAAGAGGCGAACCAAACGGCGCGGGAAGGGGATGAGGCCATGAACCGTACGGTGGAAGGTATTCAGGCTATTCGCGTGACCGTTGCCGAAACGGCTAAGAAGGTGAAGCACCTGGGCGAATCCTCTCAGAAGATTTCGACGGTGGTTGATCTGATTGGGACGTTTGCCGCTCAAACCAACATGCTGGCCCTCAACGCCTCCATTGAGGCATCGCGAGCGGGTGAAGAGGGGCGAGGTTTTGCAGTGGTTGCGGGTGAGGTACGGGCTCTGGCTCAACAGTCAGCCGAAGCAACAGAAGAAATTAGGAAGTTGGTAACCAGCATTCAATCTGAAACTAATGAGGTGGTTACAGCGATGGAAGCGGGAACTGAGCAGGTTGTTGCCGGAACCCAGTTGGTAGACGAGACGCGGCAAAGTTTGAACAAAATTACCGCTGCCAGTGCCACGATTAGCCAGTTGGTCGAAACTATTGCCCAAGTCACTGTAGAACAATCGCAAACTTCTGAATTGGTATCAGCCACCATGACCGACGTGGCTGAGGCTGCTGACAAGACATCAACGGAGGCCCGGCAAGTGTCTGCTTCTTTTGAAGGTCTGCGAAGGGTAGCGGACACCCTACAAGAAAGTGTCGGTCGATTTAAGGTCGGCTAAAAGATTGATGCAAAATTGCCCCATTGAAGACCGCTTGATGACCCGTTATGGCACTCAATCCAGACATTCGCGACCAAGCCTACCAGTTTTTTATTGAAGAAGCGCCAGAGCTACTTCAATCGCTGGAAGCAGAGTTGCTAACGCTTAGTCAAGACCACAATACAACCAGAATCCATTCTTTGATGCGAACGGCCCATTCCATCAAAGGGGGAGCGGCTAGCGTTGGTTTAGAGGCGATCGCGACCTTATCGCATCGGCTCGAGAATATTTTCAAAGCCCTTTACAGTGATGTTCTTCAAATTGATACCGATTTAGAGAGTCAACTGCTCCAAGCTTACGACTGTCTACGTTTACCGCTGACTCAGCAAATTGAAACTGGGCAGTTTGACACGGCGAAAGCCCTGGCCGTAGCGACGCCGATTTTTGAGCGAATCGAAAATCGTCTGGGCGATGCCCTGATTGAAACTGAAAACTATATTCCCAGCTCTAGTGATTTGGGCGTGGATATGGTGTCTTCCATTTTGCAGGTAGACATCGCTCAGGGATTAGAACGCTTGGCAGCCGTTATCAATAATCCTCATGAGTATGAGGTCGCTGGGGAGTTGCGGGCGCAGGCGGAAGTCTTTGCTGGGTTTGCCGAACTCCTCAATTTACCGAACTTTGAAGCGATCGCTAAAGTCACTCAGCAGGCACTGGATGTTAATCCTGATCACGCGTTAGAAATTGCTGAACTCGCCTTAGAGGACTTTAAGCGAGTTCGACAGCAAGTCTTGAATAACCAGCAGGCAGATACTGGGACTACTCGTGAGGGACCCTCCCTTGCATTAGCTAGATTTGCGAATGCTGAGGAGCCTGGTGTTTCTTCACCTACCCCGTCTGGTTTGGCAGAAGAAGCCCTCTATGCCGAGCTATTTGATGTTTCGGTTGAGGCCGCTAGCAATCCTTCTGAGGAAGTTGATCTCTTCGCTGAAGAATTTGATCTCTTCGTTGATCTATCAGAGGTTCCTCCTGAAGAAGGCGATCGCCCCTCTGAGGTATCTGTTCGTGACGCGGCACTATTCGATATCCCTCCAGAAGCAGCTGATAACCATGCTTCTGGTTCCTCTGAGGAAGATCTTTTCGCTGAAGAATTTGACCTTTTCATTGACCTGTTAGAGGGTCCCCCTGAAGCAGGGGATGATCCCTCCGGGGTCGTAATTGATCACCCTGCGGCGGCATCTGATAGTCATTTGACACCCTCTGACGCGGCGGCATCTGACATTGCGTTGGAAGCGGAGAGTCCCGCCACTCAAGTGTCTGCAGAGTCTAATTTTGCGGCTGAGATAGCCGATACTCCGTCGACCGAACTGAGTAATCATCCTTCAGACGTTACTGAGCTTACTTCTGAAGTCGCTGATAACGCTGTTGCGACATCCGAACCCTTCGTTGACGCTGAAGCTGATGTCGAAACTGAGACTCAGGCCGACACTGAAGGAGAGTCTCAGCCTCAGGTTGAAGCTGAGCCGATCGCTCAATCAACGACCACATCAGACTTAGTAGATGCCTTTGCGATCGCAGTTGAGAATGAGCCCAAGCCTGAATTTGATGCGGATGACCCCTTTTCTCAGCTCACTGACATATTCGGGGGTGATTTTGATTTAAGTGCGTTTGAGGTCGGTGAGCTAGAACCCGATGAGCTAGAACCTGATGAGCTAGAACCTGATGAGCTAGAACCCGACGCATTAGACACGGAGGCAACAGAGTTCAGTGCATTAGAGTCTGACGAACATGCCGAGCATCGTGACTTGGTGTCTGATCCGTCAGAGCCTAACCAGCAGGAATCGACCCAGGTGGAAGATCCGGATACAGCAGCGATGCTTGAGTTCGATTTAGAACTGCCAATGCTCGATTCAATGGAAGCGGTTTCTTCTGAGTTTGATTTGGTAGACACACCGCCAAGCAATACGTCTAACCATGAAACACCGAAAGTTGACGTGCGTGGTGTGCGTGCTGAGGATCCTCGATCAACGCTAGCGTCGACTCAACTCGATCCGCTGGAAAACGTTAGTGAACCCCTTCCTACTGAAGTTGTTGAAGCGATCGAAGATGCCTACGTACACCCTCGGCTTGATGAAGAAGATTACGTTGTCACGTTTACCAGCAATGACAGCGATTCGGTTGATGCAATAGCGGATGTGGAAGCCAACACTGTGGCTCCAGATGAGTCCACAGCCGGTCCGATGGTCCACACCCCATCTGATGGCCCTTGGTCTGATGAAATCTCTGCGGCTTCCCACTCTTTGAAGAAAGGGGAGTCAATTGAAGATATCATTCACTCAATTGAGCATGACTTTGACGAGCTGCCTGGCCTCGAAAGTACGGCTGATCTCGACTGGCAGTCAATCATTGCGGCCCCCTTGGCAACCACTGCCGACTCTTCTAACTTGGTTCCCTCAGAACCTCGTGAACAGTCACTGGCAAAAGCAACTCCATCGCCACCACCTACGCCGTCCATTCCTGAGCCAACCCTCAGCCCAGTCAATCCAGGGAAAACATCTTTAACCTCAAACTTTACCGTTCGAGTCGAGGCTGAACGCCTCGAACAGATGAGTAACCTGGTGGGAGAGTTGGCGATTAACCGTGATGGTACGTCGCTCCAAAACGAACAACTCCAGGGAGCATTGCGAGAACTGTTGGGCCAGTTTTCACGCTTTCAAGAGCGTATCGATCAGCTCCGTAATGTGTCTGACCAAATGCTGATTGCCCCAGAGCGTCAACGGCAGTCGCTGACAGAGTCCTCATTCGATGCCAGGGCGAATCCTTGGTCAACTGAGTTTGACTCCTTGGAGATGGATAGTTATGGAACGCTACATTTACAACTACAAGAAATTTTTGAGGATGTTATCCAGCTAGAGGAACGGGTAAGTGATGTCAATTTATTTGCTAAGCAATCGGACCATAAGCTAGAGCAACAGCAGCAAATGTTAATTCAGCTGCGGGATGATCTAACGTGGGCCCGCATGGTGCCGTTGAGTGAAATACTTAATCGGTTTCCCCGCATGATTAGGGACTTATCAATCAACTATCAGAAACCCGTTAATCTCAATTTGGTAGGGGCCAATATCCTGGTCGAAAAGGCCATTTTGGAGAAGCTTTATGATCCGTTACTTCACCTTCTCAGAAATGCGTTTGATCATGGTATTGAACCCCCAGAAGTTAGATTACAAGATGGTAAAGAAGAAGTCGGTCGCATTGAAGTTCATGCCTACCATCGAGGGAATCAAACAATTATTGAAATCATTGATGATGGCCAGGGATTAAATCTTGAACGCATTCGCGATCGCGCGGTTGAACGGGGATGGTTTACGCCAGAACAAGTTGTTTCTATGCCTGCTGAACAACTCTATGAGCTGATTTTTGAGCCGGGCTTTTCAACGGCGCAGCAAGTGAATGAACTGTCTGGGCGTGGTGTTGGGCTTGATGTCGTGCGCGCTCAGCTAAGGGATATCCGAGGGAAGGTATCGGTTCGATCAACGCCTGGACAAGGTAGTGTTTTCACCCTTTATTTACCGCTTACCCTAACCATCACCAAACTGATTACGTTCCTGTCTGGTTCTATTGCGCTAGCGATATCAGCAGACAGTGTCGAAGAAATTTTGACGCCTAGAGCCGATGAAGTTCGCCAACTAGGAACGCGACGATTTCTACAATGGCAAGAAAGCATCTTGCCTGTTTATGCGATCGCCGATCTTTTAAGCTACAACTGCCCGCTCCCCGAAAAACCGCCGAGTCAGTTGTTAGCCAACGTTCCCCTTTCCCCCTCGGATTGGGGTTTGCCTATAT
>JBCBTQ010000144.1:0-15119 GCA_039818605.1 Cyanobacteria bacterium J06639_14
GCCGTAGGCGGAGGGGTTCCAGCCGCTCCACTCGCGATCGCACCCCCTATAGTCCCCCTTGCCAAGGGGGACAGGAGCAATCGACCGGGTGTAATGAGAGAGTTAACGTGATTTTGCCCTAGTTGAAGACTCACAACCAGACCCTACAATCCCTTCAGAGCAAAGCGTTTCTGGAGTTTTACTTAATGGATAGCAAGTTCGAGAGGGCGAATAGACAATAACCCCATCACTCGATTACTCCATCACCTTTCCCCCTCCCATAACTTCCCCCTCCACTACCGCCGTACAATAAGACCTGTCTCCTTAGTCTGTTTTGGTATGACTCACGCGACCGATGTTGTGGCCCTAGCCCGTTGGATGGCAGCCGATTTTAGTAATCAGCAGCAGGCATTGGATAATCCGCCACTGTTTGCCCATATTCGGGTCTGTATGCGTCCTTTACCCTACGAACTGCTCGATGGTATGAGCTTGTATCTGGAGCAGGCTTACGATTTCATGCTGAAGCAACCCTATCGAGCGCGGGTCATGAAGTTGTTTGTTGTAGACGATCGCATTGAAATTGCTAACTTCATGGTGAAAGATGAGGAGACCATACATGGGGCGGCTCGCGACCCCGATCGCCTCAATACCTTGACGCGCGATCGTTTGGAAAAATCGTCAGGGTGCAATATGCATGTAATCTGGACTGGGCATAGTTTTAAAGGTAGGGTAGAGCCCGGCAAAGCTTGTGTCGTGGTTCGCAAAGGTCAAACTACTTATCTCGATAATGAGTTTGAAATTGATGAACAAGGTCTATTGAGTTGGGATCGGGGGCGTGATCCCGAAACGGATGAACAGGTTTGGGGTACCTTAGCTGGCCCTTTTCAATTTCGTCGTCGTCAGAGCTATCAGGACGAGGTTCCGCTTGGCTAAGCAGCGGCTGGATGTATTGTTGGTCGAGCGTGGTTTTTGTGAGACACGCCAATTGGCTCAGCGCATCATTCGAGCGGGCGAAGTGCAGGTCAATCAGCAAGTGATTGATAAACCCGGAACTGCGATCGCTGTTGAGGCCGAGATTAAAGTCAAACAAAAGATGCCATATGTCTCTCGTGGGGGAGAGAAGCTAGCCAAAGCGCTGCAAACGTTTGATATGACAACCCAGGATCGCGTTTGTCTGGATGGTGGCATCTCTACGGGCGGCTTTACCGACTGCTTACTACAGTCTGGGGCAAGTTTGGTTTACGGTGTTGATGTCGGATATGGGCAGGTTGCTTGGAAACTGAGGCAGGATCCACGATTGATTCTCCGCGAGCGCACCAATTTGCGACATTTAACCCCCGAGGATTTGTATGACGCGACCACGCCTCGTCCTGATTTAGGGGTGATGGACGTTTCTTTTATCTCCCTGATCAAGGTTCTACCAGCGTTTTGGCACCTGCTAACGCCTCCCCGCGAGGCCGTTTTGTTGGTGAAACCCCAGTTTGAAGTTGGGCGTGCAAAAGTCGGTAAAAATGGTGTCGTGCGGTCGGCTCAAGATCAAGCGGAAGCTATTTGGCAGGTTGTGCTGGCAGCGCGGGAAATAGGATGGCGCGATCGCGGCCTTACCTACTCTTCTACGGTTGGCCCTGCCGGCAATATTGAGTATCTGCTCTGGTTGAGCATGCCGGAAACAGGCAACAACAATGTGACGGGTCCCTATACCTTCGAAAACACGTATGCCCTGACACAACAAGCCCAATCAGAGCTGAGCGTTAACGCTTCAGCCTCACGGGTTACGGCTGCAATGGCTGAACTCGATTAGGGGGCCAGTAGATTTTGTAGGCTGCTCCCAGGAGATTTTGGGCAGGAACGTATCCCCACACGTGGGAATCAAAGCTTTCATTACGGTTATCACCTAAAACAAAGTAACTGTTGGCAGGAACTGTCTCGGGTCCCCACTCATAGATAGGATCTGCTTGCAAATAAGATTCTGCCAACGGTCGCGTATCCACATACACTTGGCCGTTGGTAATGGCCACCTCTTGACCGGGCAAGCCGATGACGCGCTTCACGTAGAGGAGATCTGCCGCATCTTGTTGAGTATTGGCGCTGGCGGCCTCTGGTGGTGTAAACACAACAATGTCGCCAATTTCTGGAGTGTAGGCTGGATCACGTCGAACGAATAAGCGATCGCCGACCTGTAGGGTGGGCAGCATCGATTCAGTCGGAACGATACATTGCTCGACGGCTTGTCGAATCCAACCCGGCATTGATCCTACGGCTAACCGCATGATTAAAAGCCCCAACACCAAGAGCGCGATCGCCCTGCCTTGACGACCAGCGCGATGGGGAAACGTAACATACACGTGACAACAGCCAAAGGCCCAAATCAAAGGGGGCATCGGCACAAATTGTGGGGCTGCATTGGCTAGCCAAGCTGTCACCAATCCCGCTACCAAGAGGCCACCGCCCATGGCTGCTTGCTGTAAATACAGATGCCCCAACCCCGGTAACAACTGGGATAAAAAGACGGCATACCAGGGGTCTGACTTGCCACTTGGAACTGCTATGCGCGCTGCATACCCTGGCTGAGTCCCCCGATAGGCATCCAAAATGCCGAAACTATACAGTACTAAGAACAATCCAATTGTCCCAAACCCTTGTGTCGTATGGCCATTGGCCCCAAAAATTGACCAAGTGGCATAGCCAATCATGGCGATCGCAGCCACAACCATGATGCCTCCCTTTATCCAGTAGGCGCTATACAACTGCCCTAGACCTGGAAATACCAAAGAGTAGTTAACGGCTAACCATGGATTCGGGCGATTGGCAGTAATCGACGGAAAGGAAGATCCCATGTTTTGATTATCGGTGAAAGCGGTTGTTTGGGGATTTGATGGGTTGTTTGTTATGGGTGGGGGGTGGACGGTGTAGGGTAATCAATCAGAAGGTAGGCGTCAGATCCCCTATGCTCTTGCTCTTCTCCCTTCAACCGGGTTCTAAGCTTTAGGACTCCCTCAGATAGTTCTCAGGTAGACTCCGTAGGATTTTCTTAACAAAAAGTGAGCACCTCTCCGAACACGACTCTCTAAAATTTCAGAAGAGAGTATTCAACCATTGTTGCTGCTGGGTTAAAAGGGTTATGGACACAATTGATCTCTTGCGACTTGCGCACCCCGCGATCGCTGTCTTCTACGTATTTCCGCTGATTGGGATTGCTACGTATTTCGCTTTTCAGACTCGCCAACGTCGATTAGCGAGCATCAATAAGGAAAAAACACGCATTGCTCCCGTTGTTGGGCAAGAACACGTCAAGGTGGGGCGTTGGCTAGCCGCCTCGGTCGTAGGTGTGGCATTGCTCGGGATGGCCCATCCCATCGCTAAAAAGATGATTGCAAATAATACCTGGGCCGAGGCTAACTTACGAGTGATTTTTGTGATTGCAATGTATGTGTTTACGATTGCAGCTTTAGTCTTTCTCTATCAGGCCAAGACAGCCCTCTGGCGAGGTGTCTTTGCGGCTTTGTCGAGCATGGGACTGATTGTGCTGGGTTGCCAACCGGAGATTTTTCGTCGCGGGTTTGAGTGGTTTGTTTCCCACTACTACTACGGCATGTGCGCAGCTGTGTTGATGATTGTCTCGGTTGCTGTCCTGCCTGAAATTTATAAGTCCCCAGCTTGGCGTCGAGCACACATCGCCCTAAACGTTATTGCCCTCTTGTTTTTCATCGGGCAGGGCATGACCGGTGTACGGGACTTACTCGAAGTGCCGCTTTCTTGGCAAGAACCTTTTATTTTCCAATGTGACTTTGCAAATAAGACCTGCTGATGAGGCTGCGAGGTGGCAAGGTGAGAGAGGCGTCGGTAGGGTGAGGGCGTTATAGCCCCTTATTCTCTATTTCCTACTTTCCCAAACTCCATGACGCTTCCACGCTTCCTCATCATTACGCTCCCAGTCACTATCCCCTGCCCTACAATTCAGACATGTTAGAGAAGCGACTCCAGCATTGGTCAGGATGGCTCTGGTTTGCAGTTATTGTTAGCATCTGTCTAGTCCTACAGGTGGTCAGCTACTTTTGGGCTGAAGGGCTGTGGTTTCAGGATGTGGGCTATTTTCGTGTATTTGTACTGCGTTTGTGGAGTCAGGTCCTGCTGGGAATCTGTGGCACGGGCTTCAGTATCGTTGTGCTGTGGGGCAACTTAAAGCTCACTCGACGCTTTCCATCACCGCCCTCATCACCCCGTTCTCCAGACCGGAGCCAGAGAGAATCTTCAACAGGGCTAGGATTATTGCCTTTATTGGTCTCTGGCCTGGGGCTCGGGCTGCTGCTAGGGATCCAAATGCTGTACCTGGGGCGAGTTGTGATCAGCTACTGGTCATTGACTGCTTCCGTCTATAACCCTGCACCACCGTTGCCTCTTTGGGCTAAACCAGCAGCCATCCAAGAAGTATTGAGTCAATTAGTCAACTACCCCTGGCAGTTGATGACGCTGTTGGTAGTCGCGATTTCTTTTCTTTTACTGCCTCAGTTTTGTACAGCGATCGCGGCTATTTTTACGAGTCTAGCGCTGGGGTTGGTGTTATCGGAACAGTGGACGAAGGTCTTGACGGCCTTAAACCCAGTCCCTTTTGGTGAGCAAGACCCGCTATTCAATCACGACATTAGCTATTACCTATTACGTTTGCCTTTTTTTGAGGTGATTGAATTTTGGTTTATCAGCCTGATGTTTTTCCTGCTGGTAAGTGTCACGCTGGTTTACTTACTATCCGGTAATAGTCTTAGCAATGGGCGTTTTCGGGGATTTTCAGCCCCTCAACAACGCCATCTGTACGGTTTAGGCAGCGTGTTGCTGCTAGCAACCAGTTTGAACCATTGGCTAGGCCGATACGAGATTTTATATTCGCCGCAGGGTGTTGTCTATGGTGCTAGCTACACCGATGTAGAAATTGGGTTGCCTGTATACACAGGACTGAGCACGATAGCCCTGCTGTTGGGGCTCGGCATGCTCTGGCTGACAATTTTTTGGCCCATCGGCATTCGGGATGTATTGGCTTGGTTGCGTAAAATTGGCCAGCGGCAATATTCTGAACTTCCCCCGTTGCCGTATCGTCCCCTCTCAGCTAGACCTCTACTCTGGGGTGCAGCTACCTACCTGATGCTGGCGATTGTTGGGGGACTCATTGCTCCCCGCATTGTTCAACAACTCGTCGTACAACCCAACGAACTGCAGCGTGAAACTCCCTACATTGAGCGTTCCATCAATCTCACGCGCCAGGCCTTCAACCTCTCAGACATCAACGTCAAACCATTCCAACCGCAAGGGAACTTGACCGCGAATGATTTAGAGGAAAATCGTCTGACATTAGACAATGTTCGCTTGTGGGATACGCGTCCACTGCTTGAAAGTAATCGTCAGCTTCAGCAAATTCGCCTGTATTACGAGTTTTCTGATGCTGATGTCGATCGCTATACATTGGTTGATGATGCCGGTAACTCGCAACGACGACAAGTCTTGATCTCAGCTCGAGAATTGAATTATGAGCGAGTGCCTGAAGAAGCAAAAACCTGGGTTAATCAACATTTGGTGTACACCCATGGCTACGGATTCACCATGAGTCCTGTGAATATCGCCGATGCGGATGGGCTGCCAACCTATTTTGTGCAAGATATCGCCCATACCCCAAGCAACCAGGCTGTGCGTCGCAGTATCCCGATCGACAGACCCCGGATTTATTTTGGCGAGCTAACGAATACCTACGTGATGACCAATACGCGAGTGCGCGAATTGGACTATCCCAGTGGCGATGATAATGTTTACACCACCTATGCTGGGACCAGTGGGGTTTCTTTGCAAAATCCCTGGCAGCGTTTGCTATTTGCATGGCACTTGCGTGACTGGCAAATGCTGTTTACCGAAGACTTCACCCCAGATACTCGGGTCCTTTTCCGCCGCCGTATTACGGATCGTGTGCAAACGATCGCCCCCTTCTTGCGATTTGATGTTGATCCGTACTTAGTCATTGCGGATATTCAGGAAGACACGAGTCAATGGGGGACTAATCCTGTATCGCTAATGCGAGAGGCCGATCCCAATGCTGATCCCAACTACCTTTATTGGATCATCGACGCGTATACAACCAGCGATCGCTACCCGTACTCTGATCCCCTCGATAATGACTTCAACTACATCCGCAACTCAGTCAAGGTCGTTGTCGATGCCTACAACGGATCCGTCAGATTCTTTGTCACGGATCCAGAAGATCCGATCATCCAAACCTGGAGTCGTCTTTTGCCAGGGATGTTTCAACCTTTAAGCGAACTACCACCACAGCTTTTGGAGCATATTCGTTATCCCCAAGACCTCTATCAGGTGCAGTCGCGCCATTTAATGACCTATCACATGACCGATCCTCAGGTTTTCTATAATCGCGAAGACCAATGGCGTGCCCCCAACGAAATTTACGGTACGGAGGCGCAGCGGCTTGACCCGTATTACCTCATCATGCGCTTGCCAGAAGAGGAGGCTGAGGAGTTTATTCTGTTGCGACCGTTTACCCCAGCTCAGCGAAATAACTTAGTTGCTTGGCTAGCAGCAAGTTCTGATGGCGATCGCTATGGCCGTCTCTTGCTTTATCGCTTCCCCAAGCAAGAATTGGTGTTTGGTCCTGAGCAAATTGAAGCCCGGATTAATCAAGATCCAGCAATTTCGCAACGCATTTCGCTATGGGACACTCAGGGCTCCCGAGCGATCCAAGGCAATCTGTTGGTCATTCCGATTGAGCAATCTCTCTTGTACGTAGAACCGCTCTATCTGGAAGCAGAACAGAATAGCCTGCCAACGCTGGCACGGGTGATTTTGGTCTATCGCAACCGTATTGCGATGGCTCAAACATTGGGGGATGCTTTGTCAGCTGTATTTCAGGGTGAGCGCGAGACGGCCCCTCCTGTTTTGCGAGAGCTAGAGGAAAATACTGAAGTGCTCCAAGATTTATTACCCAGTTTGTCTGAAGGCACAGAAACACCTACCCCAGAAACTGTGGAAAATAACCTCTAATCAATTCATATCAATGAATTTGAAGCATGTGAGTAAATTGCGATCAACCTGGCTTCTCCTGATGGGTTCCCCGCTGTTGCATCATCACAATTTTGTTGACGCAGAAAATCATCTTTATCCGGATTGAGGGGCTTTGAGGCAGTGATCAAAATCGATGCCAAAGGTGCCTACTGAATAAGATTTTTTAATCCAGGTAAGGCATCGGTATTGTTAGAAACAACCTGTCGTGTATAAAATCGCTATCTTCTCGGTGAAGCGACTCAAATCAGGATTCAGATTCTTGTGGCGGGCTCCCAAACTTCACCTTCGGCCTTAAATTCTTTCGACCCATGGGGGACTCATGGTCGCGATCGCTATGGTGTCCATGCCGATGTGCCAAGCTTAGCAAGCCCGAGCAAGTTGTCTGTTAAGGCTGTTTCTAAGGAATACACAGACAACGGCAAAGCGGTTTTGGCTATCCGGGATGTCTCATTCCAGGTGAGCGCAAGCGAGATTTGCGTTTTGCTGGGGCCTTCTGGGTGTGGCAAGTCCACGCTACTGCGAATGGTCGCGGGGTTGTTGCCCGTATCCTCGGGTGAGATCACCCTGACGGGTAAGCCCATCGCAGGACCTGGGCGCGATCGGGGCATGATTTTTCAAAGCTATACATCCTTTCCCTGGTTGACGGTTCAAGAAAATGTTGAGTATGGCCTCCGGGTTAATGGTTGCGATCGCAAGACGCGGCGGGAGATTGCCAGCTACTTTATCGAACGGGTGAAGCTGACCAAATTTCGGGATGCTTACCCTGATCAACTATCGGGTGGCATGCGGCAGCGGGTGGCGATCGCCCGCACCCTGGCGAATGGTCCCGACATTTTATTAATGGATGAACCCTTTGGGGCGCTTGATGCCGAAACCCGCTGGCAAATGCAAGAGCTGCTATTAGAAATCGTGCACCAGGAAAAGGTCACGGCCTTGATCGTGACTCACGATGTGGAAGAGGCACTATTTCTAGCTGACACGATCATCTTTCTCTCCAGCCATCCCGGTACTGTCAGAGAGGCGATCGCCACTCCCTTGCTACAGGGCCGTAAACCAAGTAACAAAACAGACCTGCTGGAGCTGCCAGAGTACATCGACCTGGAGAAAAAAATCATTCAAATGATGCGGGAGGAAGCCGATGGTACAGATCTCTAATTCCATAGTGCTCCCCCAATTCGATATTAAAAAGCCCGGTAATGCTAGAACCACAATTATCTTAGGGCTTGCTGGGTGGTGTCTTTTTTTAGCCATTTGGTATGGCTTAGTGGCCACCCAATTAGTACCTGTTCAGCTTTTGCCCTCCCCCTGGGCTGTATTGACTGCTTTGTATCAGTTATTTGCTGAAAAGAACTTTTTGGCCGATGTCTTAAAAAGCATTTTGCGGATTTTGAGTAGCTATGGCATTGCCGCATTCGTGGCGATCCCGGTCGGGATGCTCATGGGAACGTTTCCGTTAGTCGAAGCTTTCCTGAATCCTTTAGTTTCGCCGCTTCGCTACCTGCCTGCGCCTTCGTTTGTTCCCCTACTTCTGATGTGGTTTGGTACGGGAGAAACTCAGAAAATTGCCTTGCTATTTTTAGGCGTGATTTGGTTTTTGATCACCTTGATTATGGACAATGCCAAAGCCGTGCGGATGGAATTGGTGGAAACAGCTAAAACTCTGGGAGCAGGCAGACGCATCATTTTAAGGACCATCATTTTTCGCTCAGCACTACCCGCTATTTTTGATACGCTCCGCCAAATGTTAGCTGTCAGTTGGACGTATCTCGTCATTGCTGAGATTGTCGCCGCCACCGATGGGATTGGGGCCATGATGATGCGAGCCAAGCGATTTGTTCAGGTCGATGAAATTATGGCAGGTATTTTAATGATCGGTATTTTGGGCTTGTTGTTCGACTGGCTTATGCGTTTGGCCCATCGGCAGTTCTTTCCCTATCTTTACCGCGAAAAAGCTCTCAAGCATTAATCTCAAACATTCACCCAAAATCTTGTTGCTAAATTCCCCCGACTTTTACCAAACAATGCCTCCTAATATTGCCCCTGAACAATGATGATGAAACTTTTAACTACTCTCAAAATCAGACGATCGCTGGGAACTAGATTTTTCTCAGTGATGCGGTTTATTGGGATATGCCTAATAACTGCAACGGTCATTATGGCCTGCAATTCTTCGCCTCAAGTGAGTCAAGAGGCGGAGACCGCGCCCGAACCAGTGCCAGAAGCCACTTCTGAAACCGTTAAGGTCTCCTTATTTTCCTGGCCTGGCTATGGCTTCTGGTTTATCGCTCAGGAAAAGAATCTAGTCCCCGAGTTGACCCTGGATATCGCAATTATTGAAGACCCCTACGAGAGCTTTTCCCTGATGAGTGCGGGGCAGCTCGATGTCACGTCCAGCACGGTTGAGTATGGCCCGATCGCAGCCGACAGTCAGGTGCCGGTCAAGTTGGTCGCCTACACTAATCCATCCTTTGGTACTGACAAAATCATCCTGGGACCAGATATCACCTCTCCTCAGGACTTGAAAGGTAAACAGGTGGCGGTTTTAGAAGGGGGATTAAGCCAAATCTACATGGGTATTTGGCTGGAAGAAAATGGCTTGACGATTGAGGATGTGGAGTTCGTCAACTTAATCATGGACGATGCGGTCGCTGCGATGCTCTCCGGAGACGTAGCGGCGGGTGAATTTTGGGAGCCCTTTGGCAGTCAGGTGGTTGACGGTCTCGAAGGGGCTCAGGTGGTCGCGACCTCCAGTGAAGAGTACTGGATTGAGACGGCCTTACTGGCGGATGGGATGTACATGAGCCAGGCGTTTATTGAGGAACGACCAGAGGCGGCTAAATTAGCCATGAAAGCCTACTTTGCCGCCGTTGAATTTTGGCAAAACAATCCTGCGGAAGGCAATCAAATCATTGCCGATGGCTTGCAATTTAGTCTCGAAGATGTGGAGTTGGTCATCGGCAGCGATGGTCAACCCAAAGAAGGGGGACTGTATGTCTTTGACCTGGAAGAGTCGTCCCGATTCATGGGCGTGGCCGAGGGGAAACCGCCCTTAGCGTGGGAAAACAAACAGATTGACCAGCATTGGGAACTAACCAGTGACTGGTGGATCAAGTTCGGCCTGATTGGGGCGAAACAGGCCCCAGAAGCTGGGATTTCGCTAGAGCCGATGACGGCTTTGGTGAATGACGGGTAGGGAGCAATGTATAGGTGGAAGATTTGGGAGTCAGGAGTCAGGAGTCAGAATTCAATTACTCAATCACCCCATTACTCCCCCTACCCTCTAAGCTCCACCCTCCCCTTTCTCCCTTTCGCGATGACTTCCCACCCAGGCAGAGTGTCTTGACTCAAACGGATAAGCTCATTCTTTAGATATTGAACGATGTTTTCATTAGCAAACAAGGTAGCTGTAGTCACGGGCGGAGCGTCCGGGATTGGGGAAGCCGTGGCCCTGCAATTCCTGGAGGCGGGGGCAACGGTTTATTCTTTCGATCGCGCTGAATCTGCTCCTTTAGGGGTTAAGGCTTTGGTAGGCGATGTTTCTCAGGAAGCGGATGTGTGCCGCCTGCTAGGTGAGGTTGCAGCGGTGGAGGGACGCATTGATGTGTTGGTAAACAATGCGGGCATCCAACCCTTAGGTATTCCCTTCGCTGACCTGACCGGGAGCGCCCTGCAACGGACCTTTGAGGTCAACGTTCATGGCGTCATGTTTGGGGTGAAACATGGGCCGACGTTTATGCCTGCAACGGGCGGGCGGATTATCAATACATCGTCCTTTGTGGGAGTGATTGGCATTCCTCTGGGTTCAGCCTATGCCGTGTCCAAGGCGGCAGTCGCCCAGATTACCAAATGTGCGGCCCTGGAGCTGGCGGCTAGGAAGATCACGGTGAATGCGATCGCTCCCGGCACTGTCTTCACGCCTGCTGTCACCAATATCCCCGATAATCCCGAAATTCCCTTTGTGGCAAATCGCACCCCCTTAGGGCGACTTGCCCAGCCTGCCGAGATTGCGGCTGCTTTTCAGTTCTTAGCATCGGACGAAGCTGCTTATATCACTGGAGTCATTCTGCCCGTGGATGGCGGCATTACCGCTGGTTGGGAACGGTATGATTTGCCCCCTCCTGATCCAGGGATTACGGCCGCTTAAGGCAGCCATTGAACTAGACAAACCCAATGTAGATACAGCCATTACAAGCGAAATCGCAGCACGAGCGAGGCAAACGCGAAACCAACAATCAGCACGGGCGAGGCATTGGATGAGTAACTTTTGCATTAGTCACGAAGCTCTTGGCCCCAATATCTCGCCCCGACAAACAGCCATCAACCATCAACCCGCACGGGCGAAGCATCGGGTGAACAACCTCTGTATTATCCCCAAAGCTCTTAGCCCCACGACAAAAAACACCACTCACTAAATAGGACGCATGATTAATCTACTCAAACCCAAACCCGCCAGTATCGACACCATCAACACCGCCATCCTGGAGGCGGCCGCAGCCGGTCTGGCCCATGCCTCTACCTTGCCAGCAGCGGCCTATACCTCAGAAGAATACTTTGCCTACGAAGTCGAAACCATCTTTAAGCAGGAATGGCTCTGCATTGCCCATTGCTCACAGATTCCTAAACCTGGCGACTATCTCAGTCTCGATATCCTGGGTGAGCCCGTGATAATCGTGCGGGGTAAAGACAGCCAGATCCGCGTGTTATCGCGCGTCTGCCCCCATCGGGCCATGGATATTTTGCCCCAGGGTTTCGGCTATGACGATCGCGGTCAGGTGCGGGGCTTTATGTGCCCTTACCATAGCTGGACCTTTGATCTCAAAGGGCAGCTCAAAGGTGCACCCGCCATGCAAAAAACCTGCGACTTTAAACTCAAAGATTTCAGCCTGGTCGAGTTTCGGAGTGAACTCTGGGAAGGCTACGTCTTTATGACCTTTAACCCCGATGCTGAGCCGGTGGCCACTCAACTGGCTGACTTACATCCGCTAGTTGCTGATTGGCATATGGCTGACATGGATATCGTGGCTGAGTTGGAATGGGACCTCGATATCAACTGGAAAAACATGATCGAAAACTGGATGGAACCCTATCACCACATGGGCATCCACGTGAAAACTCTCCAGCCGATGATGCCTGCTGTTGGCTGCTGGACCGACGATTATCATCCCCACTACACTCGTGCGCATCTCCCCTATCGCCAAAGTCTGATTGATGCTATTAAAGCGGCTGAGGCCAAGGGCGAACACTTTGGCACCTTTCCACCCATTCCCAACCTGCCGGAACCCTACAAATATGAGTGGACCGTCCATGTCGGCTACCCTGACTATCTGATGCTCACAGGACCGAACTGTGCGCTCTGGTACCGCATGCTCCCCATCAGTGCCGAGAAGATTCACCTGGTAACCACGTTGCTGGTCAATAAAGAAGCGCAGGCCCATCCTGATTTTGCTCAACACCTAGCCGAGGAAACCCAGGCTCTAAAAGACTTTCACACGGAAGATATCGAAGTGTGTACAGCCGTCCAACGAGGGTTGAACTCCATGGCGTTCCAAACCGGGCGAATGAGCCATTTAGAAAAGCCCGTCCACCAAATCCAGTGTTATCTCGCTGACCGGATTCGGGCCACAGACAACGTACCTAGCACATTTCAGGAGACCGCCGCATGAGTACCCGAACCGTTGTCTACATCATGCCGTTACCCCCTGGCTTGCATCCGGGAATGGACACCGTGGCCCACGGCATTGCCTATGGACTGGAGGGGACGGACACGCAGTTGCGCATCCTCCCTGCTGATCTGCGCGATCCCCACTATGCCATTGAACAAAACCAGGCAGTGGTTGCCGCCACCGAAGCCAAAGTGGACGGTATTTGCATTTTTATGCTGGATGAGCAAGAACCTGCCCCGGCGGTGTGGCGAGCCATGGGGAAAAATATTCCGGTGGTTGCTCTCCACAAACCGGTTTTTCCAGTGACTGCTACCGTCGCGATGCCCAACTTTTATCACGGTATTTTTCTCACTCAGTTTTTAGCCCGCCATGTGGAGGAAAATGCCCGTGTTGTGATCATGGGCGGACCGCCGATTTTGGATGACTCAGAATTGGTCGAAGGTCTTTTGGCTGGGACGAAACGCTGCAAATTTAACCTGCTGAATGATCCCCACGATCCCCTCTGTAGCAATGTGTCTGATGTGGCGGGGGCAGGGGCTGATGCAGCGCGCCATGTGCTGGATACCTATCCGGATCTGGATGCGTTGATTGTGTTCAATGATGAAACGCTACTGGATGTCTTGCCTGTGCTCGAAGAGCGTGGACTTTTAGGTACGTTGCCAGTTGTTTCGCGCAATGGCAGCCCGGCGGCGGTGGAGGCTGTCAGGCGCGGTGATTCGCTGGCTACCTATGATTATGGGTTGACTGAGCTAGGCATTGCTGCCGGTAAGATCTTTTACGATATTTTTCTCAATGATGCTGACCCCGAAGACCTGGTTGTTTGCCCGACCTATGGGGCAATTATTAGCCAAGAGAACATCGATAGCTATGTGCCTTGGCATCAACGCGCTCCTGCTATAGAGCTGATTACCGGACTTGACCAATGATTGAGCTGCGTTACGGTTCGTAATTTCAAATCTCATTACCCCAATTAATCAAGTAGTGGAAGGTGCCCTAAAGCGGCAGGCGAATACAAAACTCTGTTCCCTGGCCGACTTCCGATCGCACATCCAAACTGCCACGATGGGCATCGACCACAATTTGGCGAGCAATGGCCAGCCCTAATCCAGTGCCTTTGCCTACGCCCTTGGTTGTAAATAAGTGATCAAATATCTTCGATTTCACTTCGTCTGGTATGCCTCTACCATTGTCGGCAATCTGAATTGCAATCACGCCCTGCTCAGTTAGCTGTGCAGTGTGAATCGTAATTTGCTGAGGTGTTTTCTCCAGCTCTTTGAAGGTCATTTGCTGAGCCATTTCATCGAACATATCAATGGCGTTGGCCAGCATATTCATAAATACCTGGTTCAGTTGCCCAGGAAAGCAATGAATCTCAGGAATGTCACCGTAGTTAGCCTCTACTGCGATCGCGGGCCTATGTTCATTTGCTTTGAGACGGTGGCGGAGAATTAATAACGTGCTCTCAATACCTTCTCTGATGTCAAAAGGTTGTTTCGTTGCCTTATCGACCCGTGAGAATGTGCGTAAGCTTCTGCTGATCGATTGAATGCGATTGCCCGCATCGCGCATGGCACGAATTAACTTAGGCATGTCTTCGCGGACATACTCAAGGTCGATGGCCTTCAGCTCTTGTTCAATATCAGCCCCTGGTTGTGGGAATTGTTCACCATAGCATTCAAGTAACCCTAGCAAATCACTAAAGTAATCCTGGGCCACATCAACGTTACCAATGATGCAACTCGTTGGATTGTTAATCTCGTGGGCAACCCCAGCGACTAAGCCACCTAAGGCTGACATTTTTTCACTTTTGATCAATTGCAATTGGGCATTTTGTAACTCTGCCAGAGCTTTTTCCAGGTCCTGAGATTTTTGTAAAATAGCGGCGTCTGCCTGTTTGCGATAGCTAATGTCTCGACAAATACAAATGAGTTTGCTGTTTGCCATGAGTGACAAACTCACCTCTTGAGCAAAAGTGCTACCGTCTTTGCGCAGTGCAGTGTTTTCTCCTGACCAGTGTCCAGTTTGCGCTAGAACTGGAAAGGCGACAGATTTAAGGCGTTTTACCTCTATTGGTGTGTAGAGTGTTTCCCAGCTTTGGCCCATGAGTTCGTGTATCTCATAGCCAAAGAGAGACGCATGGGTTGTATTGAGATAAATGTATTTACCGTCTTCTAAGATCGCCATGCCATCAACGGCGGATTCCATGGCAAAAGATTTGAGGGCGACAGATTCGTAGAGCCTGGAATTTTCTAGCGAAATAGCTGCCTGAGTACACAGGAAATTAAGCACTAAAATTCGCTCGTTAGTAAATACGCTGGTTGACTGACAAAAGTTGTAAAAAAAAGCTGAAACGCTTTCGTTTCGGGGAACTGAGCATTTGAAAGAAGTTGGGTGGGAGCCAGCATTCTAAGATTAGATACC
>JBCBTQ010000145.1:0-15108 GCA_039818605.1 Cyanobacteria bacterium J06639_14
ATCATCGGCAACCTGATGAAGCGGCGTGACAAGTTTGACCATCTAGTGATTGAAACCACCGGGCTGGCTGACCCAGCGCCCGTCATCCAGACTTTCTTTGTGGATGAAGACATGCAAGGCCGCCTCAATCTGGATGCCGATGATGCGAATCAGGTCGCCCCTTACGGTGCAGCAGATGCAGCCGTTATTCATTTCAAAGATCTCTTCATCGGCGTCAATCACTAATTGATTATCGATGCCGACTTCCCCAAACTCATTGACGATCACTGCCACTTTCTTGCCATGCTCATGAGTCAGGATGCGGTTCAGCAGGGTGGTTTTGCCAGCTCCTAGATACCCCGTCAGGACGGTTACTGGCACGGTGTCAATTGCGGTGTTGACCATGGCGAATCACTAACATAAAAATGATAATCGTTCCCAGTCTAGTGCAAAACTCAGGCCAGGTCGCAACGACTCGCTCTGGGTGTGATCGGGCTGTTATGGAATGAGGCGTAGTTTAAAAGAACTGGCAAGTCGCTGGCGATCTTTGGCTGTTGGGATACTATGCGAAAAATTTCTTGCGATCGGGTCGGTTAGGGCAGATATGCAGAAACTTTCTGTCTACACACCCTATTTAGGACAATATACGGAAACTTTCTGTCCCCTAATATTAGTTAGCTAGCGTTAGCCCTTCGGCGTTGACATTTCTTGAGACTGCCAATACTCATACACGGTCTCAGGCAAGTCAATTCTTACGAATAAAAATCGGATCTCCAGATATGAACAGCACGCTTCGCCAATTGCCGTTGTCTTGTAGCTAGCGTATCGGCAACCCAATCTTCAGCTGAAATACTTCGTGTCAAACCGTACACACTCTGTTGATAAGCCTCTTGCTTGGTCGAATAAGACTCATTTCCAACTTGACGATTAAGATTTGGTTCTAAGGGTGTTAAATTTCCAATACGGTATACCATTTCCTCTATCAGGGAATCAGTAAAGTTCCTCCGCCAATCATCGGTTGGAGATTCAGGCAAGATATGCTCAACTGAAAAGCCGTCTTCACTAATATCTTGTCGTTCTGATGCATCTATCTCAAGCTTCCAAAGGATATACCGCACCAACTTTCTCTTTTGTCCTTTTGTGGAAATTGATAGCAAGGAAAAATCTTGTGAAAATTTATCATCTGAAACGTAGATTGAATGAAGAGCATCAAATACTTGTCTTGGATTAGTTATTTCAACATTCATGATTGAAATTGCCACCCTGTTATAGAGGGTTTCCAACTCATTTGGATTTAAACTGCTGACAACGGTGTAGCGAAAAGAGAGTACGCATATGAGCTTGAGAAGGCGAGTAAAGTTGTCGGAGGAAAATTTCCTGTATGCAGCGAATAAAGTTGGATAAGCTTGCTTGACTCGAAATAGTCCAAGTTCGCTAATATACGGTTGATTGCCTGGGGCGTCACGCCAAAAATCATCATTAGAGTTGTCAAGAGCAATGAAGAGGCTGCTATAGTCTTCGAGCTGATCCAACAACTCAAATGCCTGCTGTCCGTTCGTCACAGCTTCCCGAACTATTTTGAATAATCGTTCACGCCTCACTCTAGTTTCTTGGAGGCTGAGATAATATCGAAGAAATTCAGGGAATTTCTCCATCTGAACAGTATTAATAATTCTTCTCCACTGTCTCTGGGCTTCCTGTAAATCATCTGGACCTTGAAAAAGAGAAAACAAGTAGTTCTTCAATAAATCTGTCGAACTCAGCTCTATACCTCTAGCATTCAAAGTTTCAAATACTGTATAAGCGTTCAACTCATCTTCAACATTGATTTGAATGAAAAGCAACCTTTGGGCAATTGCATCTGTTAACAACTCAGCCAACCTTTCTCCATCTTGAACGACTTCTCGAAGCTCTTCCAATTGTTTGAAAAAGTACTGGAAGGCTTGCCAAAGTAATTGATTAGATTTTGAAAGTGCTCGTACATTCAGTGGTTGTCTAAGGTTGATTAAATTACTTTGATAGAAGTCATTGTTATTTTCATTCAAAATAACCTTGCTTGAGTATCGAAGAGATCGCGGATCTCTGTCACTAAGATAAGTACGCTTTAAAATTTCTTGGCGCTCCTGATTAGACTCTTTATGCTCGTCCCGCTCGACCAACTTCTGAATCTTCTCAATGACAGCGATGGCAACAATACTCAGAGTAGCTAGTCGTTGTTGTCCATCAATGATTGTAAATTCTTTGTCTAAAGTGCCAGAACTTTGTAAGACAAGAGCTCCCATATAATGACTAGAATTAGGGTTATTGTAGATGAGTAGTATATCTTGCCAAAGATCCTCCCAATTTTCTTCTTTCCAGGAGTAATCACGCTGAAATGGAGGTACTCGGTAGATTTTGCCATTACCGATCAAGTCACCAAAACTAGTAGTACGCGTATCTAATAGATTGATCCTGGCCATGAGTCTGAGATGGAGTAAGCGAGTTCTCATACTCAAGGTATCAAGAGACTGCTCATTTAGGTCTTTGGGGAGGCCGCGGCTAGCTAGCACTACATTGTCGCGGACGTTACAGAGGTTACTAGTAAGCGGTCAAGGTTGTCTGCCGCCGCACAACTTCACCTTTAGAGGCCGTTTTTCGTCTCCTTCTACAGGGCCACGGAGCCTAAAAACGGCCTGATGGTCTCTGCTACAGCGTCCCCATATTCCTCTGAGTGGCCTAAGGTTCCGGGCAAACGCGTGGACTGAACTCTGGGCAACGCCGCGATTGCACGACTGCGTGAAGTCAGCAATCGAATCCAAACTAATGCCCCTGAGGGGCATAGAACATCAGTGAGCAATTTGGTAGGTTTCTCACGGGTGGAAAAATAATGGAAATAAGTCCGTCTTGATTAGGCATAGCGAACATCTCGCTATAGGTTCCATGCCTGAGAGATATCGATTTTCATCAACGTATTCCCCCCTCAAAACGGTTATGACATTCGTTGAGAGAGAACTAAATTCTGATGGCTTACGAGCTTCCAAATTTACCCTACGACTACACGGCTCTTGAACCTTACATTTCCAAGAGCACTTTAGAGTTTCACCACGACAAGCATCATGCGGCTTACGTCAGCAAGTTCAACACTGCGGTGGAAGGCACGGACTTAGCTAGCAAGCCGGTTGAAGAAGTTATTAAGGCGATCGCGGGCGATCCTGAAAAGAGCGGGATGTTCAACAACGCGGCTCAAGCCTGGAACCACACCTTCTACTGGAACAGCATGAAGCCCGGTGGTAGCGGTTCCCTGTGCTTTCACCCAACCAGAGGCGATTAAGCAAGCCAAGAGATATGTGGATGCTTGAATGAAAACCCCTGCCATCAGGATTGTGTAAGGTTGCTATGAGTTGTAAAAAACAGTTCTTTTTGGAGAATTTAGGCGCTGCTCTGTTTGGGATGGTTTTAGTCGGTTGCGGGTCTGGCCCAACGGAGTCGGTAGATGTATCAGAACCCCCTGAGTCGTCGACGCAAACAGGTTTGGTAGAGCAGATCGTGCTGGCGATCGGCGGCGAAAGTGAGGAAGGCTATGACCCCACTTTGGGCTGGGGGCGCTATGGATCCCCCCTGTTCCAAAGCACTTTGCTAAAGCGGAATGAGAACCTCAATATCATTAATGACCTGGCGACAGACTACACCGTCAGCGAAGATGGCTTGACCTGGACGGTAATGATTCGCGATGATGCCGTCTTCTCCGATGGCGAACCCCTAACGGCATCGGATGTGGCCTATACCTTTAACCAGGCAGCAGAAAGCGGTGGACTGACGGACGTGACCGTTTTGGCAGAAGCGGTTGCGATAGATGGCACAACGGTTGAATTGCGCTTAAACGAACCCCAAAGCACTTTTGTCAATCGCCTGATTACCCTAGGGATTGTACCGGAACATGTCCATGGTCCAGGCTATGCCCGCAATCCTATCGGTTCTGGCCCCTATCAAATGGTGCAGTGGGATGAAGGACAGCAATTGATTGTCGAGGCCAACCCCAACTACTACGGCGAGGCTCCCGGCCTCGATCGCCTCGTCTTTCTATTTGTGGAAGAAGATGCTGCCTTCGCGGCTGTCAAAGCTGGCGAGGCCCAGGTGGCGAGTGTGCCCCAAGCGTTAGCGGTGCAAGACATTGAGGGGATGACGCTCTACGATGTCACGAGCGTCGATAACCGGGGGCTGATGTTTCCTTACGTCCCAGCAACCGAAGCCACGACGCCGGACGGCGACCCCATTGGCAATGATGTGACGGCAGACCCGGCGATTCGGCAAGCGGTGAACTATGCCATCGATCGCCAAGCTTTGGTAGACGGTGTCCTCGAAGGCTATGGCTCAGTTGCCTATGGCCCCGTTAGTGGACTCGATTGGGAAGAACCGAGCGCGGCGATTGAAGACGCCCAGCCCGAGCAAGCCCAAGAAATTCTAGCGGCTGGCGGCTGGACAGATAGCGATGGTGATGGCGTATTAGAAAAAGACGGTCTCACGGCTGAGTTCACTATTCTCTATCCTGCTAACGACAGTACCCGCCAGGCGCTCGCCCTATCAGTTGCGGCAATGCTCGAGCCCATTGGTATTCAGGCGAATGTCGAAGGCAAAAGCTGGGATGAGATTGAGCCAGCTATGCACAGCAACGTGGTGGTGTTTGGCTGGGGCAGCCACGACCAGACCGAAATGTACAACCTTTACCATAGTCAAGCGGCCCAGGGAGATTTCTACAACGCGGGCTACTACGCGAATCAAACCATTGACGAAACGCTGGATCTGGCGATGGGGGCACCCTCGGAGGCCGAAGCGATCGCTTTCTGGCAAGCGGCCCAGTGGGATGGCAGCCAGGGCTTTACCGCCAAGGGCGATGCTGCCTGGGCCTGGCTGGTGAACCTGGATCACACCTACTTTGTGAACGACTGTCTGGATATCGGTGCCCCCCAAGTTGAACCTCACGGCCATGGCTGGCCGATTACGGCCAATATCGCCGAGTGGGAGTGGACATGCAACTAAGACCAATCGTGATCTTTGCGGCCCAAAAGCTGCTGCGGCTGGGACTCTTGCTGCTGGCGGTGGCGATATTTACCTTTGTATTGCTGAGCCTGTCACCGATTGACCCAGTGCGAGCTTACATCGGAGCCGACATGCTGCAGATCAGCCCCGAGCAGCGTCAGTTGATTGCCGAACGCTGGGGGCTGGATCAACCCATGATTATGCGATTTGGGGATTGGTTGGGGCAGCTAGCGCAAGGCAACTGGGGCACCTCGATGGTGTTTAACCAGCCGGTGGGGGAGGTGATTGCGACTCGGTTTTGGGTTTCCCTGCAAATGTTGGCGATCGCCTGGCTACTCTCCGGTATCCTCGGCCTGGGACTCGGCATCCTCTCAGGAGCACTGTCAGGATCCTGGATTGATCGAGCGATTCGCCTCTATGCCTACACCCTGGCCTCATCGCCTACGTTCTGGGTGGCCCTGCTGCTGCTGATTATATTCTCGGTTTCGCTGAAGGTGACACCCATCTGCTGTGCTGCGCCTCCCGGTGTTTTGGCGGCAGACGTTACTGTCTGGCAGCACCTCCATCACTTACTCCTGCCTGCCATCACCCTCAGTATCATCGGGATTGCCAACATTGCCCTGCACACCCGCCAAAAGTTGATCGATGTGTTGCATAGCGATTACATCCTGTTTGCCCGCGCTCAGGGCGAACCGCTTTGGGGCGTCATTCGTCACCATGGACTGCGCAATCTCATTTTGCCAGCGTTGACCCTGCAATTCGCCTCACTAAGTGAGCTGTTTGGAGGATCGGTGCTGGTCGAGCAGGTATTTGCCTATCCTGGTTTAGGCGAGGCCACAGTGCAGGCAGCCCTGCGGAGTGACGTCCCGCTGCTGGTAGGCATCGTCTTTTTCAGTGCGCTCTTCGTGTATACCGGCAACACATTGGCGGATCTGGCCTATCCCATTGTTGACCCCCGCATTCGCTTAGGAGGCTGGCAATCATGACGATGACGGTAACCGCTGCGCCCCCGAGTCCAAGACTCCGCAGCAATCGACGACGGCAGACCCTCTGGGGCATTGCCCTCTGCGCGCTATTTTTGCTGACTGTGATCCTTAGCCCTTGGGTAATTGACGATGGTGGCCTCAGCCCTGTTCTAACGCAGCGTAACCAGCCGCTCTCTCTTGCTCACCCCTTTGGCACCGACTGGTTGGGGCGGGATATGCTCAGCCGCTCCCTCCACGGCATGTCCCTCAGCTTGCGTATCGGCCTCCTCGCAGCTGCCATCAGCGCCTTGATTGGCACCGGACTGGGGTTAGCGGCGGGGACTCTAGGCGGCTGGGTCGATGCGGTGATCACCTGGATTGTTGATGTCTTTTTCAGCCTGCCCCACCTGGTGCTGTTGATTTTGATCGCCTTTGCGGCGGGTGGGGGGACGACGGGCGTCATTATCGCCGTGGCGCTCACGCACTGGACGAGCTTGGCGCGGGTGATTCGGGCAGAAGTCTTGCAGGTCAGTAGCTCTGAGTATGTGCAACTCTCTCAACGCTTGGGCCGATCGCCGCTCTGGATAGCCCGTCATCACATGGTGCCCCATGTGATTCCGCAACTGCTGGTCGGGCTAATTCTGCTCTTTCCTCACGCCATTTTGCACGAAGCTGCGCTGTCGTTTATTGGAATTGGTCTGTCACCGCATCTTCCAGCGATCGGCATCATTCTGGCCGAGTCCATGCGTCATCTCTCCACAGGTTACTGGTGGCTCGGCGTCATGCCAGGAATCCTGCTGTTGCTCTCCGTCAAATCGTTTGACTGGCTGGGAGAAAACGTCCGGGCCTTGCTCGATCCAAAGACAAGTCAGGGGTGAGGAGGGAACAGAGAACAGGGAACAGGGAACAGAGAATCAAAACCTGATCCCTAATTCCTACCCCTCTTCACCCATGCTAGTTTGAAGTTAATTGAGGCGATCAAGACAATGACCTCTCAAATCGTTTACCCTCACATTGCCAAAACCCTAGATCAACCAGCTCATCTGCACAGGCTGCCGCGTATCAGGGTGGCTCAAATCGTGATGGACTATCTGGCCTATGGCTGGTCTGTTGAGGAGATGTGCCGCCAGCATGGTTATCTACATCCTGCTGAAGCCTATGCCGCAATGGGGTACTACTTCGATCACCAGGATGAAATCGACAACGAGATTCGCGCGGAGTGGGAGCAAGCTCAGGCATCAAAGCTGCAAGCACCGCCCTCGCCGTTTAGCGTTCGCATGAAAGCCAAAGGATTACTGTAAGTGGCGATCCGGTTTTATATGGATGTCCACGTTCCGCAAGCAATTACTGATCAACTACGTCGTCGAGGTATTGATGTGCTGACCGCTATAGAGGATGCTTCCCAGGAATTGCCCGATGCTCAACTCCTAGAAAGGGCTTTTTCCCTTGAAAGAATCTTGTTTACTCAAGATATTCGCTTTAAAGCGCTTGCTGAGGATTGGCAACGCCAGGGTAAGCCCTTTGGTGGTCTCATTTTCGGGCATCAACTGGGCGGCACGATTGGGCAGTTCGTAAAAGATTTGGAACTCATCGCCCAAGCCTCTAATCAAGACGAGTGGCTCAATGTGGTTGAGCATCTCCCTTTCTGAATTTGGTTTGCGCTTTAACTAAACAGCACATTGCTCGCTGATGCACCGCACCCATCCACTCATTCACCTATCCACTCAATCCACCCATCTACCTGCCCCAATGCTGACCATTTCAAACCTTGGCATTTCGTTTACCCAGTATGAACAAGGAATGCGCCGAAAACAACTCACGGTGATCACCGACCTGGATTTAACCGTTCAGGCAGGTGAGCTGGTGGCGGTGGTGGGAGCTAGCGGCTCTGGGAAAAGTCTTCTGGCCCACGCCATCCTGGGGATTTTGCCGGAGAACGCTCAGCTATCGGGGACGATGGAATTTCAGGGTGAATCATTGACGCCAGAACGGTGCGAGGAATTGCGGGGCAAGACGATCGCCCTCATTCCCCAATCAGTTAGCTATCTGGACCCGTTGATGACCGTGGGGCGGCAGGTGCAGCGAGTTGGGCAGATCAACGGCTTACCCTCGCGATCGGCAAAAACCTTGATGGAACGTACCTTTGCCCGCTATGATTTGCCTGCTTATACGCCAAAGCGCTACCCATTTCAGCTCTCTGGTGGTATGGTGCGGCGGGTGTTGGTATCCACCGCCGTCGTGACGCAGGCTCAACTCGTCATTGCGGATGAGCCCACTCCGGGTCTGCACCCTGATGTGGTTACCGAAACCCTCAACCATCTGCAAGAACTGGCTCAAGAGGGACGGGGCGTGATTCTGATTACCCACGATATTGAAGCGGCGTTGCAGGTCGCTGATCGCGTGGCGGTTTTCTATGCCGGAACCACGGTCGAAATTGCCGATGCCAAGGACTTTACCACCGGTAATCTGCGTCATCCTTATACTCAGGCGCTCTGGCGATCGCTGCCCCAAAATGACTTTGTGCCCGTGCCAGGAAATCAACCGAGTCCTGAAAATTTGCCGAGGGGATGTTTATATGGCGATCGGTGTCCCTGGGTTACTGCCGAATGCGAACAGGCACGTCCAGAACTGCGGTTTGTTCATCAAGGTTGGGTGAGGTGCATTCATGCTGAAGGGTGAAGGACTCTGGTTTCGGTACGGTTCTCAGCTGCCGTGGGTCGTGCGTGATCAATCGCTTGCCATTATGCCTGGGGAAATTATTGGCCTTATGGCCCCTTCAGGGTATGGCAAAACGACGCTCGGAAAATTGCTGGCCGGTTATCTGAGGCCCACTCAAGGGCATGTCATGCTGGACGAAAACCCCCTACCCAGTCGAGGGTATTGCCCCGTCCAGCTCGTTTTTCAAAATCCTGAATTGTCGGTCAATCCCCGCTGGCGCATTGATCGCATCCTGCGGGAAGGGCATCCGCCTCAACAACAAATACTCGATGCGTTAGGCATCCATTCTGGCTGGATGACGCGCTATCCCCACGAGTTGAGTGGCGGGGAGTTACAGCGAATAGCGATCGCTCGCATCCTGAACCGCAACACCCGCTATCTGATTGCGGATGAAATGACCGCCATGTTGGATGCCAATACCCAGGCGTCAATCTGGCAGGTGGTTTTAGAGTTTGCCCGCCAATATCACGTCGGGGTGATTACAATCAGTCACAACAAGCCTTTGCTAAGGCGCATCTGTCAGGGACATTCCATCAAACTTTTGACAGATAGCATGCCCAGCTTACTGACCAAAGCTTAGGGCAGTCTACCTATGCATTCGCATGGTGTGGATAACAAAATTGGTAAGTGCCATCCGACAGGGACAGAAGGCAACCTTCCAGAAAGTTCATGCCATCCTTCCCTTACCGTCGCAACCAGGTAGCAGCGTCCTTTGCAAAGTAGGTCAAAATCACGTCCGCTCCAGCCCGCTTAAAGCTGGTCAGGGTTTCCATCACTATTTTTTGTTCATCAATCCAGCCCTGCTGAGCCGCAGCCTTGATCATGGCGTATTCGCCACTGACGTTGTAGGCCGCTACCGGCAACGTCGTGTGCTGCTTGATGCGGTGAATGATATCCATGTAGGCCAACGCGGGTTTCACCATCACAATATCGGCTCCTTCAGCGATGTCGAGATCTACTTCTTTCAGAGCTTCCTGGGCGTTGGCAGCGTCCATTTGGTAAGTCTTTTTATCCCCAAACTGTGGGGCCGAGTCCAGGGCATCGCGGAAGGGACCGTAGTAGGCGGAGGCGTACTTGGCAGAGTAGGCCAGAATGCCCACATTAATCCATCCTTCTGCATCAAGGGCAAGACGGATCGCCCCAACCCGGCCATCCATCATGTCGGAAGGGGATACGAAATCGGCTCCGGCTGCGGCATGGCAGAGAGCCTGTTTCACGAGTACGGCTACGGTTTCGTCATTGAGAATTTTGCCGTCTTCGACAATGCCGTCATGGCCAGCGCTGCTGTAGGGGTCAAGGGCCACATCGGTAAACACTAGCAGGTTGGGGATGGCTTGCTTAATTGCTCGCACTGCCTGAGGCACAAGCCCTTCAGGGTTATAGCTTTCGGTGCCAGCATTGTCTTTGAGTTCAGGGGCAATGAGTGGGAAGAGAGCAATGCCGGGGATGCCCAGGTCATAGGCAGCCGTGACCTCTTCCAGCAGTAGATCCAGGGAGTAACGATAGCATCCCGGCATTGAGGGAATCGCTTCTTTCTGACCGACGCCTGCCATGACAAACACCGGATAGATCAGATCTGCAGGGGTGAGGTGATGCTCTCGCACCATCCGCCGCAATCCGTCTGTACGCCGCAGCCGTCGGGGGCGTTGGGTTAGAGCTAGCGAGGACGATGGGGTTGTTGCAGCAGCAGATTGGGTGACCGGGGCAATTTGGGTAGAAGTCATGGGAAGTGAAGCGATATAATTAAGAATGATTATCATTCTCCATTTTACTGCAATGAAGGCCAAACTTACCCGAGGTCAGCAGTGGGTATATGAGCTGCTGCAAAGCACATCAACCGAAACCACAGCACAGGATATCTTTGCTCAACTTCAATCTCAAGAGCGATCGCTGGGGTTGGCAACAGTGTATCGCTCAATTAGGGCGCTGCAATTACGAGGCTTAGTGCAGGCGCGAGTGCTGACGAATGGGGAATGGGTCTATGGGTTAGCGTCGGAAGACTGTCACTATTTGACGTGCTTGAACTGTGGTTTGTCGGTGCCAGTGGACGAGTGTCCAGCTCATGCGTTGGAAAAGAAATTGGCCGAACGCGATCGCTTCACAGTTTTCTATCACACCCTGGAGTTTTTTGGCCTTTGTTCGACCTGTGGCGAAACCTTGGATGCTGAAGTAGTTTGACCTTGATTCATCTAATTTATTAGTAATATTCAAAGAGGATATGCCATTAAGGGCTGGAGATTTCAACATCCCTTTGATTTGGCAAACTTTGTAGAGTTTTCGAACTCTGCTAACACCATTTACTATCCGTAGATTTAATGCTTGCTTAGGGCCGAATAGAAATTGGTAGGCCGTAATACCATCAATATTTATCTTGCGGATATTTCTTCTTGCCCTGATCATTTAAAAAGAGCTGATTACCAACTTGTTGTTAGCTCAATCTTTGATCCCGTGGCTCAAGAATTTCTAGCATCTTCAAAACACTATTTATAGACGCAAACTCTAAGAGTGTTTCAAGTGCAGCCCTCACAGGCAAATTATTAATGTACTCATAACTAATGCCACAACAGGATTGATAGGTTTTTGAGTTCTGATTTAACCATTAGGGTTACAAATTTTTGTTCTTAGTGACAGGATAAGCGTTTCATATTTTTTGAGTAAACCATTAATTCTGTAAGTCTTTAGTGAGTCTCGAAAGTGTGTAGCCGTTACTTTCCGAGTTGATATTAGCGAGGGCGTACGGTTTAAGCCGGAAAATACCGGCTGAGTAGGGAGTCAGGAGTCAGGCGTCAGAATCCAGTGCCCTCCTGACTTCTGACTTCTGACTTCTCTCGTTACCGAAATTTCCCGCTTTAAGTTGATAGCCTTAGCGAGAACCTTTGAGGCGACCCAGCGTTCCGAAAATAGCGGCAGCCAAAACAACTGCCGCCGCGGTCGATGGCTCAGGAACTGCAGCAGGTGTCAACAAAAAAGCCCGCTGCTCATTATCAAAAATGCCGTAGCCCACAATTTGCCCGGCATCATTAATGGAAAGTGCGCCGGAAAGATCCCAGCCGCTATCGGTTGGAATGAGTGTTTGCAGGTCAATATTGACCCAACCCTCGGCATCATTGGCCCAAAGGGTGGCAAATCGCTCAGTATCATCAGCATTACGAAGTTCACCCACAACCAGCGATGAGTTGTTGATCTCCCAGGCCCGAACGTATGAACCTGGATCTTCGGCTAGCACAGGCAACAGTTCCGGGGTCGTTTGGCCAGCTTCCCAATAGACCGTTACATTTTGGCCCGTGCCCGTGGCACTACGTCCCACAACGTCTCCCGTGTCATTAATGCCCAGCGCAACACCGGTTTGATCCGGAGCGAACGGGTCGAGCGGCGTAATCGACTGAACGGAGCCATCTGGATTAAATTGCCAAAGCCCAGCCGCCGTGGCTGCGGGGCCACCGCGATTGTCACTGACACTAAAGCCAGGTGCTTGCTTGCTGGCATTCAGGTCAAAAATAAAACTGCGGATGTCCCCTGGGAACGTTTCTGCATCCTCGATTTCAGGACTGTTAGGAGAATAAACAAAAGCGCGCTGCCAAATATCTTCGCCCGCAACTTCGGGTAAAGGCGCGCTACTAGTGCCGACAATCCAGCCATCGTCTGTGATCGTTCGTCCTTCGCCACGGGGAGTTCCCCCCAGGTTGCCCAGGTTTGTCAACTGACCGGACTCCCAAAGGGCAACGTTGTCAACACTGCTAGTGCGGTTATCCCAAGGACGAACATAGTCTGAGCCAGTATTCAGCGCACCCGTAACATCACCGTTGGCATTGATGTCATAAGCAACGCCACCAAAACCTAAATCCGGTAGAGCTGTCATCGTACCGTCAGACCAGACAAAAGCCCGGTTAACACCATCGGCATCGGCGGCTACGCCGACAACGTCACCAGATTCGTTGAGTCCATAAGCGAGAGAAGAATCGCCGCCCAACGTCCCCAGATCGGTAATCTCATAGCGCCGAGGGACAAAAGCGTGAGCAGGTATGGCCCAGAGCGTAACGGCAACAGTGATCGAAAGCGTGCTGCCGCCTAATTTTGCAAGTATCTTGCTCATTTCAATTTTGGAACCGCTTTAATGGTTTGCAGGCTTGCCCCTGCGATTGCTCGTAGGGACAGCTCAGTTAGAAGTGAAAGAAACATGGGGCTAGACGTGCGATCGCACCGCAAAGGAGCGGTCAATGCGATCGTCGACGCCCACCTAGGAGCCCACCAATCAGGAGTAACCCGCCTACAGTGGCCGGTTCAGGCACGGCAGTGGGAGACGCCCCGAAGCCAAAGAAAATAACGCCGGGGTTAGTGCCCACCAACTCCCAGGAGCCATTACTCAGGTCATAGCGAGCGATCCCACCTAAACGCTGAGCGGGCGTTTCGGGATCGTTGTCATCATCGACAAAGTTGACATTGCCAAAGAGCGCATCAAACTGGCCATCGGCGTCGCTGTCAACCCCTGTCAACGCAGCAAAGCCGCTAAATACAGCCCGATCATCTGCCGTTATAGCGCCCACCTCACCGACGACAGCAGCGTCTCCTGTTTCTGGATCAAACTGAATTAAAGACTCGGTATCGAGGTCGATACTGTAGAGGCTATTATCGACTGACCCCAAACTAATGATAAAAGGGTTGGCTGTGCCCAATTCTGTGCCTCGGGCCTGATCAATCGCATCGCCAACCGCCTGAGATGAGCCCAGAGGAGTGGCTGCCCCCGTTGTTAGATCAATTTGATGGAGTTGTTGGGTGTTGAAGCTCTCGTCAAAAGGCACCACAAACCCTCTGCCATCCTCCAGGATGTCAAAACTGGTGGCAGACAGGTCAGTGGATTCAGCAATGGGGGTTTGGGTCGCAGAGTCTAGCTCAATCGCCACTAGTTGGCCGCTAAATTGATAACCCAATAGCTGCTGATCAGAGGTCCCTGCTAAGGCTGACGGTAATCCACTGGTTTCGGGTGAAACGGGGGTGGCAACACCTGTGGTTGAATCCACCGCGAACAAGAAGTTTTCGCGAATATCATCATGGACATCGGGTACAGCCGGGGTCAGACGTTGCCCCGTTGCGTAGAAGATGGCGGCTTCGGCTGAGGGTGCTAGCAGCAATATCCCCACGAAGGGAGCGTACATCCAGTTAGCAATTCGGCAAAGAGATTTAGGCATGGAAGTCTCGAATCGTGTTTTCGCTGTTATCAGGTCTTAGCGAGTTGCTTGTGAGGTTCGGCGTAAACGCAGCGTTAGCAGCGCGATCGCCCCCAACCCTACGAGCGCACCTGGTTCCGGCACTGGAATAGCCGTCATCCTTTGGCCCAACTGGTCGCCTGCGCTCGGATCATCCAAAAGCTCAGCCCGTGTGCGAGTAAAGAAAGCCACATCGAGATGGGAGCCAAAGCCCACCGGCAGATCAGGAAACTCATCACCAAAATCGGTGAGGTGAACGTGGGGAATGGGTTCGCCATCGGGTGCTGGAGCTGCCGACCAGAAATTCAGCCCCGTTGCCATGGGTTCTCCTACGTCATTAAGCAGAACCGTGTATTCGCCAATATCAATGCCATTCGGCTCATCGAAAAAGCCATCTTGCAGAATTTCACCCGTTTGGGTGTCGAAATTGAAGTTAAACCCTGAATAGGTGAGGTGGTTATCCTCAAATTCTTCGATCAGATTGCCTTGCGGATCGTAGAAGGCAATATCAAAAGTCTCTAAATCATCACCGCGAACAATCCCACCTTCATAGGTTTGGGTGTCGTCGTAGCTGAATCGACCCTCGGCACTGTAGCCCAGAACTTGCCCCGTCCATGAAATCCGAAATGTTGCAGCCTGGGCGGGATTAATGGCGCATAGACTCAGAATTGCTCCGAAAGTGATTGCAAAACCTTGCTTGTGAATCACCGAAACAGCTGATTTTTCAAAACTCGACATAAAGGAAACCTCCGTCACCTAGTTGGAACGATAATCATTCTCATCGTATGCGGTATGTACTTAGAGGAATGTGAACTCCTTGTAAAGTTAGTATCGGTATTGGCCTGGCTAGTATTGAAGCCGCAATTTCAGCCTGAGCCTGCCGACCGTTTTCTATCGGCTGCTACCACGCAGGTCCTTAATTTTGCTGCCAGCTCTTTGTGATCTAAATTTCGACTAATGCAGGTCCGTTGAGCGTTGCGTGACCTTAGGGGATCTATGAGAAAGAAATTACCCGAAAAGGGAGCTTTTGTAGGCTGGGTTGAACGAAGTAATACCAATTCTGTAAGTCGAGGCTACAGATGCTAAAAAAGAGTTGAAGCATTTTGCATAAGCGATGTCAGGCGTCTATCACCTTGAAATAATCGAAAGTGAGCAAGAGCTCAAAACCCTTCTAGGGAATCAAACAACAGCCTCGTCTAAAGAACGAATTCAATGGCTTTACCTCC
>JBCBTQ010000146.1:0-15089 GCA_039818605.1 Cyanobacteria bacterium J06639_14
CTCGCTCCCCAAGTCCTCTGAACGTGAGCGAGTCACGACAGTTTGAACCACGACAGTCTCTTCACTTGGCAACAGTAAGCCCTTTGGTAAAGAGACATCGCATAGAACCAATGGATTTGACTGATCCGGCAAGCAAGAACGCGCCGCCGCGATCGCTATCTCCAGATAACCTGCAGCCGGAAATAACACCTCCCCAAATACCTGGTGGTCCTGCAAATATCCAGGCAAATCCTGTCGCAACTGCACCTCGAAATAGCGGACTTGATCGCCTGCTAGGGGAAGGGGAGAACCGAGTAGGGGGTGGATGAGTGGATGAGGCTGTGAAGGCGCGACATATCGCGCCTTTTCTTGCGTATCAATATCCACCCAGTAGCGCTGGTTTTGGAATGGGTAGTTAGGAAGTTGCACCATCTGGCGCGGGTAGGATTGGTCAAATCCAGCCCAATCAATCGTCGCACCCGACGCATAAAGCTGGCCCAGACTGGTTAACAAGGTCAGCCAATCAGCATCAGGTCGCACACTCGGCAACCATAGTGCCTCTGGCTCTACCTCTATCCCTGATTGTGAAACACTGGTTCGGCCCATCGCTAACAGTGTCGGCTTGGGACCAATCTCAATAAACGTGTCATAGCCTTCAGTTGCCAGAGTATTCATCCCTGCCGCAAACTGCACTGGCTGGCGGACATGCCTCACCCAGTAGTCAGCATCCACACATTCAACCACCTGCCCCGTGATATTCGCAATTAACTCTATCTGCGGTGGAGCATAGGCCACCACGTCGGTTACCGTCTTGAATGCCGCCAGCAGTGGCTCCATCAATTCCGAATGAAAGGCGTGCGACACTGGCAAAGCCTTATGCTTAATGCCGTCCCGTTCCAGTACCGCTACCACGTCTGCCAGCACAGTCAAATCGCCCGAAATGACCGTCGCTTCTGGCCCATTAATCGCGGCAACAGAAATCCCCTTAGGCAACAACTTAGCAACCTGCTCCACCGATGCCATCACCGCGACCATGCCTCCTCCTGCAGGCAACGCCTGCATCAATCGCCCTCGGGCTGCCACTAGCCGCAGACCATCCTCCAGCGAAAACACTCCTGCTACACACGCCGCAACATATTCCCCGATGCTATGCCCCATCACACCATCCGGTTCAATCCCCCAGGAGAGCCAGAGTTGAGCCAAGGCATATTCGAGGGCGAAGAGGGTGGGTTGGGCGAATTGGGTTTGATGAATTCGGAGTTCGGAGTTCGGAGTACCCTGCGGGAAGAGCAAAGCTCCACGGAATTCGGAAGAAGAGTTTTGAGTTTTGTAGACGCCTGAGCGGCTTCCCGAAGGGTATCTTGAGTTTTGAATGGGTTGTTCGTTATTCGTTATTAGTTGTTCGTTCTTCGTTCTTCGTTCTTCGTTATTAGCTCCTGGTTCCTGGCTCCTGGCTCCTAGCTCCTGTTCCCTGACTCCTGACTCCTGACTCCTGGCTCCTGACTCCTGACTCCTGACCTCCCCATACATCAACTCCAGCAAGTTAATGCCCTCTCCAGCCAAAATCTCAGCACAGTCGTCGATCGCACGTCGAAAAGCTGGTTCGTGCTCATAGAGATGGCGGCCCATGCCAGGGTATTGAGAACCTTGCCCAGTAAATAGGAAGGCAATTTTACGACGGGGGGTAGTGCTAGGGGGGGCAAGAATACCGGGAGTTGGCGTTTCACTCAGAAAGCTCGATAGCTGTTGGCAGAGTTGAGGTAAATCAGCGGCCAAAAAGGCAACCCGATGATTGAAATGAGATCGCCCGACCCCAGCCGCAAAACAGACATCCGGAAGCACCACATCTTCGCAGCCATCGAGCCAATCTTGATATCGTTTTACCAACTCGCGCAAAGCATCCTCACTGCGAGCTGATAGCGGCAGTAAATGGAGGGGACGATCGCGGATATTTTCCCTATCTTGCCAGGATAGGAAAGAATTAAGGGAGTCAGTGGGTAAAGGAGCTTCCTCCAAAATTAAATGGACATTGGTGCCACTCATCCCAAAGGAGCTAATACCGGCAAGCCGGGGATCCTCATGCGCCGTCCAAGGCGTGAGTTGAGTGGGAACTTCAACGGCCAATTTATCCCAAGGAATGTAGGGATTTGGGGTTTGTAAATGGAGGTGAGGTGGAATTTGCTGATGTTGCAGCGCCAGGATAACTTTGATTAGACTGGCAACCCCCGCAGCGGATTCGAGATGGCCGATGTTGGTTTTAACGGAGCCTACCAGTAGTGGGTTGGAGCGCTGTCCCATGATTTTATCAAGAGCCAGCACTTCAATCGGATCACCCAAACGGGTGCCCGTACCGTGAACTTCCACATACTGCACCTGCTCTGGCTCGACGTTGGCATTATCTAACGCTTGGCGGAGCACAGCCTCTTGGGCTGCACCGTTAGGAGCCGTCAGGCCATTACTGAGACCGTCATGATTGACTGCCGAGCCTCGTAAGACGGCCAGAATGGGATCTTGGTTAGCGATCGCATCGGACAGTCTTTTCAGGACTACAATGCCACAGCCTTCACCACGACCATAGCCGTCAGCCGCCGCATCGAAGGTTTTACAGCGACCATCAGGGGCCAAAGCCTTGAGCTTACAGAACCCAATGGTTGGCTCTGGTGACAGCATGAGATTGACACCACCTGCTAGGGCCAGATTTGACTCACCGCTCCGGAGACTTTGGCAAGCCAGATGTATGGCCAATAGAGAGGATGAGCAAGTAGTATCGAGCTGCATCGTTGGGCCTTGAAACCCAAATGTATAGGATAGTCTGCCCGCAGCGATGCTGCGGGTATTGCCCAGACTACTGTAGGCATCAATGCGGGTCAAATCACCCGAACGGACACTAAGCTGAGCATAGTCATCAAAGCTAACGCCCACAAAAACACCTGTACGAGTCCCACGGAGATCGAAAGGCGGCTGACCAGCGTTTTCCAGGGCCGTATAACCAACTTCGAGGAGCAAGCGCTGTTGGGGGTCGAGGCTGTGAGCTTCGCGGGGAGAAATCCCAAAAAATTGGGGATCAAACTGATCGACCCGATCAATGAAACCAGCATGGCGAGTGTACATTTTGCCCGGGACATCTGCATCCGGGTCATAGTGGGCAGCCACATCCCAGCGCTGAGACGGGATCTCGCTAATTGCATCGACACCGTTCCGCAACAACTCCCAATAAGCCTCAGGGGTATTGGCTCCTCCTGGAAAACGGCAAGCCATACCAATAATGGCGATGGGCTCAGTCTGCTGCCGACGCAGGTCATCTAGTTCTGATCGCAGCGATCGAATCTGCATCGTGGCGTTCTGCAGCAGATCGCGATAGTTGTTCTGGCCGCTCTCTGGAGTGGAGGCGCGTGACTGGATCATGATCAACCTCCCTGCATCCCAGCTAATTCTGCCGCTAGAACATCAGCAATTTCAGCTTCACTAAGATGATCAAGAGAAACATGTGCAGATGAGCTAAGTCCCGGCTCCGCCAATGCTCCTGTAATTGTTTCTTGCCCATCATCTAGGTCAATCGAACTGGCCGGAGGCGTAGATTGGGTGGCCAAATGAGTCGCAAGCGCCGTAATTGTCGGGAAATTCCAGGCAAGGGTTGCGTCTAACGGCTGACGTAATTGCAGGAATTCTTCTAAATCCTGAGCTAGTTCTACAGCCATAACCGAGTCCACACCGTAATCAGCAAAGGCGCGATCAGGGTCAATGGCCTTTGCTGCAAGCTTGAGATGAACCGCCAACCATTGGATTAGCCATGCTTCCAAAGATTTGGCACTAGGCGATAGTTGTCGCAATGGTAAGGGTTCAGTACCGACGCCCTCGGATCCCATGCCAATGTCATCAGAACCCCTTTCCTGGCGAGGCACAGTAGCCTCATCCTTCAGCGATCGCCATGCATCATCACAACCACTTTCATCCCGCTGCAACAATGCATCCAGCCCCCGGTCTTCACCTGCTGCGGTCTGCTCAATGTCACCAATCGTGTCAGTGTAGCTGGCAATCCAATCGATAGTGACGGCAGCAGAGGAGGAAGCAACCTCATCAGGTCGTAGCTTCAGCGCCTGTGCAAGAACCTGTTCAAAATACAGTTGCGTCCATTCCAAAGCCCGTGGATTAGCTTCTTCAGCGCATCTTAAAGTGGCCCAGAGAATCGCGATTGCCCCTAACTCACCCACTGCGAAACAGGCTAAGCGACGAGCCTTTACGGCATCGGCTTGCGCTTGATGGTGACGTTCCAAAATATCACCAGCTCCAGCAGATAACTGCTCGGCAATACTCGATGCTCCCAGATCTTCGATGAGAAATGCCCTTAATTGCGAACGAGCATCGAGTATTTGGGCCCCCAGATACATGGTCAACGTTTCCGTCGGCCCTTCAAAGATACGCAGCACCCGCGCATCTCGCAAAATCTGAGGAGCCAGGTTTGCTTCAATATAGCCCCGTCCACCCAAGCACTGCACCAAATCATCAGCTGCCTGCCAGTAAAACTCTGGTGCTAGAATCTTGCAGGCAGTGTAAGCTTCACCAGGAACAGTAAGGCCAGCATCCAGTCTTTGGGCAATCCAGTTAATCAATGCCGTTAGCGCGGCAATTTTGGCTGTGAGTCCACCTAACCGGGTCAGCAGCACTGGATTATCCAGCAACCGACCCGTTGCAACTGTGCGGCGGGAACTGTAACGTAGCATCAGTTGAGCACAGCGTTTCATGCCACCGATACAAGCGCTCGCGATCGCCAAACGGCCATACATCATGGCATCCTGAGCAATCGCCATACCGCCCCCAGCGGTCCCTAAAAGCTGCGTTTCGGCAACGGGAACTGAATCCAGATAAATGGTATTTTGCACCATGCCCCGCATTCCCATCGTCAGAGCTTCGGGTCCCTGACATAGGCCTGGAGTTCCTTTCGCAACTACGAACCCACTAATACCTGAGGCTTCTGGGTGCTGCACAAACACGTTGATGATGCCTGCCCAGGCAGCAGAACCACTCCAAATCTTCTGTCCCTGCAGATGCCAGCGCTTACTGCCGATATTTGCAACTTTGGAACAAATCGCATTAGGGTTGGAACCGGCTCCGGGCTCCGTCAGCGCAAATGCTGCCAATTCTCGACCAGTTGCCAGTCGCGGCAACCATTCAGCTTGGATATCCGGATGAGCCGCCTGGAGAATTGGACGAATGCCCAGTACATTGTTCAATCCCACAAACAATGCCAGGGTCGGGTCGATCGCCCCTAACTGTTCCAACACCCGCAACATATCACGGTGTCCGAACCCCAGCCCTCCATAGGAGGTTGGAACCTGCATCCCCAAGAGGCCATGATTACCAAAGTCAAGCACCACCCCTGGCGAAATACAGCGCCGTTCATCCATCAACCGCGAATTGATTGACTCACTCGCATACTGGCGCAACCATTGCAAAAGGGCAGTGACGCGATCGTTATTTGGGGCCGGGGCTGGGGGGACACATGATGGCTCATCCCTACGGGGAATCGCTCCTCCAGTCCTCTCCGACAACGATTTCACAGGAGGCAATTCACCTGCCGTTTCATCCAGAGACCACTGCCCAATCACCGCTAATGTCCCATCCTGAAACCCAGCTTTACAGGCATGACGCCGGACCTTACCACTGGTCGTCTTAGGCAGGCTACTCGGCTTGAGCAGCACTACTGCGTACACCTGTAGCTGATGCTGACGCGAAACAGCCGCACGAATCGCATCAATCACTGCACTCGCATTCAAAGAACGAAGAACCGTGCGCTTCACTTCCTGGACAATAATCAGGCGTTCTTCCCCAGTAATTTCCAGACCCAAAGCAGCACCTGTTTGCGATCGCACTGCTTCATGACACTGTTCTACCGTCTGCTCAATGTCTTGAGGATAATGATTCTGCCCACGAATGATAATTAAGTCCTTAAGTCGCCCAGTCACGAACAACTCATCGTTGCGGACAAACCCTAAATCGCCTGTCCGCAGAAATGATCCAGTGCCATCGGCAAGATGGACATCAAAGGTCGCTTGGGTTGCTTCCGGCTGACGCCAGTATCCCTGAGCCACACTAGGGCCCGACAACCAAATTTCCCCGACTTGTTTATCTGGACATGGCTGAAGGGTTTGGGGATCAACAATCAAAACCCGTTGATCAGCGGCTGCTTGACCACAGCTAATAAACCCTGCAACGTCCTCAACTGACGCCGCAGCGATTGGCCCCTCGCGCAGAGCCACTTGCTTCGCAGAGTAAGCTGTTGGAGCCTCTATCTTTGAGCCACCTGATACAAATAAAGTAGCTTCGGCTAAACCATAGCAAGGGTAAAAAGCCTTGGCATTAAAACCACAGTCAGCAAAAGTTTCAGCAAACTGCCTCAAGGTTTCAGCCCGAATCGGCTCCGCGCCTGTGAAGGCCAAATCCCAGCAGCTCAAGTCGAGACTCTGGCGCTGCTCTAATGTAATTTTCGCCAAACAGCGCTCGTAGGCAAAATTAGGACCGCCACTGGTCGTTCCACCAACCTCAGAAATTGCCTGGAGCCAGCGGATTGGCTGCCGCATAAAAGACCCAGGTGACATCAGCGTCACAGGAAAGCCACCGTAGAGGGGTTGCAGGATACCTCCAATCAGTCCCATGTCATGGTGGGGAGGCAGCCAGATCACCCCATGGCTTGCAGATGAATGACCAAACCGCTTATGAATCAGCGCCAAATTATGCATCAGGTTGCGATGACTGATCATCACACCTTTAGGCTGACCGGTAGACCCAGATGTGTACTGAAGGAGTGCGATCGCCTCAGAATCAAGCTTAGGCTTTTGCCACCATCGCATCAAAACCTCATTAGCAGGAAGAAATGGATCAAGACAAAAAATCTTATGGGAAATCTGCTCAGCAATGGAATCTAAAACCGCTTGAATTTTAGGTTGCTGCTGCTGGGATGCAAGTATGATCCGGGGCTGAGCATCAATAACGACCTGCTGCCAACGCTCTAATCCCTGATGGCGATTAGGGGGAGGCACAGGCACTGCCACGGCTCCTGCATACAGACAACCGTAGAACGCAGCAACAAAATCCAGTCCAGCCGGACAGCTTATCAAGACAGGTTGATTTGCCATCCCCTCAAGTTGAACTGCAATGACCTGAGCTTGGCGATACAGCTCAGCGTAGCTCAAACGCTGCGTAGTAGCATTCGCTTCGTCACTTAAAAATCGATAGGCTAGCTGCTGCGGCTGATGCACTGCTCGCCACTGCAGAATTGCTGACAGGTCAGCGTTTGGAGACAACATCCGCTGGTCAAGCCTAGCCTCCTTATTTCCGAGCCCATTCACCATAAACAGCCTTGAAAAGTCAATCGCTAATGACCTTGAGTTCCAGTACCGAAGTGGCTAAGCCAGTAGCGTATTAGAAACTGTTCTCAACAGTACAGGGAGTAAAAGGGGTTGTAAAGCCCTAGTCGAAACAAGTCTTTTGCGTTAAAGTGCTTCACTAGGTTTCGTGCCAAATACTATTCGCATTTAATCATGCCGACTTTAGTGTCTCAGCAAACCTTGATAAGTCCTTATCTTGTAGGGGTTCGTGGTGACAACCATTAAGCTTCAAAAGCAAGAAGGTCTTGCAATAAGTTATCTTCTGCAAGCTCCAAGACGTTACTTGGGATTTTATTTCAATAGTCCGTATAGAGGTATGTTATAGATGGGCCTACTTGGCTGATCGCAACTTTTCGTTCACATAACTTTTCGACATAACGTCTCATGGAATGGCTAGCTGCGCCCCTTGGCTTTGTTAAATATCTGTTAACCGGATTCGTGATGTACGGCTGTTTCATGCTGGTCGAGCGCTTGCGTCCGGTTGAACCCCATCAGCCCCTACGCCATATTTGGTTTAACTTGCAGTGGTATGTGCTTTACAGCATCGTTGGGATCTTCCTACAAGCCATTGGGATTGGGGTTGTAGTCACACTAGTTCAGAATTCGGTGGGGGGTTCCCTGATTAAGTTGCCTGAGCCTCAGGACCCTGTAATTTATGTTCTCCTTGCCCTGCTATATTTTGGGGTAATAGATTTCTTTTATTACTGGTTTCATCGTTGGCAACATACTAAACCTTTTCTATGGGAACAACACAAATTTCACCACAGTGAAGAATCCCTTAATGTTACGAGTAGTCGACGTGTACATTGGTTGGAAGATCCTCTTTTGGTAATATTTTTAGGTATCCCAATGGGGCTAGTGTTTCAATTCAATGGTCTGGCCTTGGGGATCCTGGCTTTCATTGAGATTTTGTGGCTACAATTCATTCATTTGAATTTGAAGCTAAACCTTGGTTTGTTATCTCCAGTCATAACGGGCCCTCAGTATCACCGTATTCATCACTCATTTGAGGCAGAACACTTAGATAAAAACTTTTCTGCTTTCTTTCCTTTATGGGACATTATATTTGGCACTTATTACCAGCCTCACTCCGGTGAATTTCCTAGGACTGGACTAGCATCAGGTAAGACTTACAATAATCTTTGGGTAGCAACTCTACTACCTTTCCGAGAATGGCTAGGCCCCCAATATTTAGGTCGATGCTTAAGGAAAAATATGCATCAGAATAGATTAGAAAAATAAGATCAACATAAATTAGAAAAATAAGATCAACGGAACGACCGTCGAGCAGACAGATGAAGTCCTGGTAAAGCCTGGTTTGTGAGTTAACATAGCGTTTAGAACTGGGTAGTCTCTATAGGAGCTTGCCTTCAGAGTTCAATTGTCGTTCTTATAATCTGCTATGGGCGGACCTAAAGAGCCGATCCGGATGTCAACGTTTTTCGATTACGACAGCCTTGATCAGGCACATCGGCTGATTGTTCAGCAACACACTGGCGAAATTCGAAAACGTTTGCGTCGTTCAGCTCAAGACGTCTGGGAAATCGGCCAACGGTTAGCTGATGTGCGATCGCGTCTTAAATACGGTCAGTTTTTGGCTTGGCTGAAAGCAGAGTTTGGTTGGAGCCAGCGCACCGCTTACAACTTTATTAACGTCTACGAAACGTTTGGCGACAGATTTGCAAATCTTGCAAAGGTTGATATCGCAACATCCGTCCTCTATCAACTTGCCGCACCCTCAGTCCCTGAAGAACTGAGAACACAAGTTCTGAAGTCGGCAGCAGCGGGAGAAAAGGTTACTAACAAAGCTCTCAAGTCCGCCATTAAGCAATCTAGGCAATCTGAAACAGTCGCAACAGCAACACAGTCATTGCCTCAAGAACAACCCACACCTAAACCTGAAATTATCGCTGTTATTCCCAAGGTGGCCAAAACTGCTGAGCATCCCTCAGAGGATAGGATATCCTCTGACATTATAGTGACACCCGGTTGGTACCGCCTAGACGCCAAACATGTGCTGTTTTGTGGGGATACGGCTTCTAAAACTTTTGTGGAAGCGGCTCCTCAGGCTAAGCTGGCAATTGCTGCAACGAACCAGGACTGGGCTCATGACTGGCTCGTCGATCAGGCTGACAATGTCGTCGTCATGTCTGAGGAAGAACTCACGCTCGATACTCTAGAGCACCTCTTCAATCTGCTTTCGAATAGCGGCGATACAGTGATATTTCCTTGGCTTCCATTACCTTATATGCTTGCGGTGGGCCAACGTTTAAATCGTGTCATCTATGCCGGTGAGACTAAACCCCAAAGGTGTCAAGCTGCGATAGCGGCTTTAGGCATACAGCCAGAGCACATTCACATTATTGATGGGTTAACTGTGACATTAGCGGGTTAGGTTAGTGTTTGGTCGTTCATTGTTCATTGCTATTAGCTCATGGTGGGCAGCATTTGCAGCTTTACAAGTAACCATCAACGATTAACGATTAACAAATAACCAACAACCTATCAAATGTGGATCCACTGCCCAAATCCTCGCCCCCATGCCGACCTAAGAGTATTTTGTATTCCCTATGCGGGGGGCTCTGTTAGTATCTACCAACCTTGGACAAAGCTCCCATTGACCGAAGTAGAGATTTGCCTCATAGAACTTCCGGGGCGTGGGACGCGACTGACAGAATTGCCGTTTACGAGTCTGAATAGACTAATACCGAGCTTAGGTGAGGCGATGTTGCCTTGGCTGGATAAACCGTTTACCTGTTTTGGCCATAGTTTGGGGGGATTGATTGCGTTTGAATTGGCGCGATGGCTCCGACAGTATCAAAAACCAGAACCACAGCATTTGTGGATATCAGGGGCGCGGGCACCTCACTTGACGCTTGCCGAGCCGCCAATTCATGCTTTGCCTAGAGCTGACTTTATCGCTGAACTACGTCGCTATAACGGAACTCCCGCCGCTGTTCTAGAGAATACTGAACTGATGGATTTATTGCTCCCTACGCTGCGGGCTGACTTCATGATACGGGAAACCTATTGCTACCAACAACAGGTTCCATTGTCTTGCGCAATTACAGCTTTGTGGGGTGAACAGGATACGATTGTGAGTCGTGAAGAAATAGTCCCCTGGCAAATCCATACAACTAACTCTTTTTCGTTAAAAGCTGTTCCAGGCGATCATTTTTTTGTCCATCAAATCCAAATTTCACAGTATCTAAAGTCTTTCTTATGCGGCCCTGTTTAAGCTAGGTTAACCTGGTTGGACAAGAAGTCAGGACCCAAAAGTCAGAACTCAAAAACCCTCTGACTTTTGCCCTAAACTCAATTTCCGGCTTTAGGTGTTGACCCTAGTAGAAAAACTCAGTCAGCAATCCCTTCGTGGGGGTTATAAGTTTCGTGATCAGCGTTCTAGTTTGTAATTTAGCCGCAGACAAAAACCAGGAATGGGCTAAGTGGCAGCCCATTCCTAGTAATTCGCTCTACGCAGCGTAATGAATACTATCTACACTCGAGCTTATTCGCAGTAACATTTTTCCCTACCATAGCGCCTACCTCCAAAATTCTCTCATACGCTTAATAAGCGCGTTTTTTCTTTGCCGAAATCCCAACTCCAAAGGCTGCGATCGCAATCCCCAGGATGCTTCCGGGCTCGGGAACTTTAGAGTATGTCACCGTCCCAAAACCAAGAACTGGATTGCGGGGTTCCTCTTCCGGGGTATAGAAGGTCGGATCAAATCCATCCGTCAATTCCGTGCCTGAAATCTGAACAAAGTCCCCGGGGTAGCCTAATTCAGGCACATTAGTAAACGGGTGGTAAACCGCAAACCAATCGAGACCAATCAGCTCACCATCTTGAAAATTAACGGTGGGAAAATCGGGGAAACGGGCATCAACCGCTTGATTGACACGAGGATCATCAAATAAAGCAACCTGCAAATCAGCCTCAGCTCCCAAGCTTTCAAAGCCCTCACCTGTTAAGAAAGCATCATCAAAAGAAAAGCTGCCGGTATAGAGATCTGGGTTGGGTTCTACATCGATTTCAGGTGCCCCTGTTAAGAAAAGGCTTTCAGTCAAATCGGCTTCAAACTGATAGGTCACGATCGCGGCTTGAGTTGGAGCAGTCGCAGCTATCGTAGTCCCGCAGGCCGCAATAACGGCTAAAGCGATTAGTTGGATAGAACTGTATTTTTTCATATTAGAAACTGAAGAAACGGCAAGGAGTCATTAGACCAACAGGCTCAATGTCCCCTTCGACTTAGCTCAGGGGACGCTTTGAAAAAGATGTTTAGAGAACTCGAGAGCTTTGCTTGCGAGTCCAGAGCAAACCGCTTCCCAAAAGCATGAGTGCAGCTACACTTGCTGGCTCGGGAACCGTTTGAATTTTGAGGGTAGGCGCTAAGCCCTCAGTTGTACCAGCTGCGTAGAAGCTGGCATAGCTATTGCGATCGTCGATGTTGACATTGCCAAAGACGCCACTCAATGCAAGGTCAATGCCCATGGCTGAAGCATCTGCCAAGTCACTGACGAGAGCCGTCAGATCCCAGGTATAAATGCCATCATCGCCGACCGAAGTTGTAGCAAAGGCATTCGCACCATCAACGCCGTAGTCAATGTCATCCACGTTGCCATCCACATTGTCAAAAGGGGCCGTGATGCCATAAACGCTGACGGATACAGGTCGATCACCTGTGGCCGGAATCAGTGTTCCGGCCAGGTCAGAATCATGCTCTAGAACTAATTCTGCCTGGAGTAAATCGGTTTGGATATCGGCTAGAGGTAAGCTAGTTAGATCAAACTGTAAAAACGAAATGGTATCTAGCCCTTCAAAGCCAATACCCGTAGCTTTATCCGACAATAACCGAGTTCCACTATTCGCGCTAACACTACCGGCAAACGTATAGTAATCCGTGGTTGCAGGAATGTTGAATACGGCTGCCTGAGCTGCCAAAGGGAAGGTCGTTGTGGTCGCGATCGCCACACCTAGCCCCGTTAAAACGGTCAAAGATTTCATAGCACTCGTTCCTTCATTTAGTTCTTTTCAATTTCGGTCCCCTGTTCCAACGAAACTCTGTGGCAAACCCACTAAACATGAGTGTCTGTTTGGTCTGCTAAACGCCTGAGAGAATTTGCGTGGCTTGGTTGATGTTGGAAACATCCGCCACCATTACAAAACTGCTCTCATCCAAGGCAGTGGCTTGAACATTGTTCAGCACTGCCAAGACTTCACCACTACTGACAACACCCAGTAGCGTGTTGTCGTCATCCTGAGTGATGGTCAAGTCGACAAACCCAAGCTCACCTTCAACCAGACCAATACGATCAATGCCAACCTCAAAATCAAGGATGGTATCGGTGCCATGAACAATTCCTGTGAGGCTTTGGGCCAGGTAAGGAATGGTTTCACCGGCATCAAAATAATCACCATCAAAAAGCTTTGAGCTTTTGCCATCAATTCAATCTCCGTACTGGGAACTCAAACAACTCAAAGGTCTTGCTTAGTCAAAATGCAATAGTCTACGTGTCATAAGACGATCTACAAGGAATTATTTGCAATAAAAAATCAAAATACTCTTGAATTCCATAAGCTACAAACAGTATTTCTATTTTCCAACAGGCTCACTAACAAGAACTAGTCGCAATAAGCAGTTATAATAATTTACTTTGTTTTCTTTTGAAAAATAGGGGTGGGCTATCCCCTGTTAAGGACCCACCCCCCTCATACTTCGGACATTCCCCCTCTTATGGAGGGGGAAACAGCATCCAGTTTCTTAAACCGAATAATGTTCGTTTGAATTAGAGCGCCAATGCCTCATCAATGTTTGAAACATCAGGCACAACGACAAAGCTACTCTCATCCAGGGCAGAAGCTTGAACATCGTTCAATACTGCCAAGGTTTCACCACTACTAGCTACACCTAGCAAGGTATCGTTGCCGTCTTGAATCAGTGTCAGGTCAGCAAAGGTGAGTTCACCTTCTACCAGACCAATGAAGTCGATGCCTACTTCAAAGTCAACAATGGTGTCAGTACCATCACCGTTGCCGAAAACAAAGATATCACTGCCGCTGCCATCGGAACCGTTATCACCCACTAGGATATCGTTACCGGTTACACCCATAAGGATGTCATCGCCATCGTCACCCCAGATTTGGTCATCGCCTTCATCACCACTGAGGATGTCGTTACCAGCTTTGCCGCCAATGCGGTCATTGCCCTCACCGCCAAAGATGATGTCGTCACCACCCGGCTCACCATCTTGGGGCGATCGCGAGTTTAGGTCGCCCCGCAGCACGTCATCACCATCATCGCCGAGAATGATGTCGCTACCGAGACCACCCGCAAGGGTGTCATCCCCTGCTTCACCGTCAATAGTGTTGTTAGCACTATCCCCAACGAGAGTTTCGCCCGCTTCAGTCCCGACCGTTTCAAAGTCGTTAATCGTCAGGGTGACGGTACCGGCATCTGTACCAACCTCATATAGCTCCCCGTCCGCAAGGTCAAAGACGAGGGTTTCCAAGCCTTCATTGGCTCCATCATCAAAGACCGACAGGGTAATGGAGGCCTGATTTTCAACCAGGGTGACGAAGAAGCCGCCGTCATCGCCGCCCTGAAGGGGGAATCCATCAATGCCAACTAAGTCAGTGGCTGGATCAATGCCGTTCTCACCAAAGATGTCGAACTCACCCAACGCCGTCGGACCACCGGCGATGAAGAGCTGCAGCCCCTCCGCAGGGATATCGCCTTCGACGTCAAAGTTGACGGTGAATTCGTCCCCTTCTTCAAGGTCAGTGTCGGTGACGGAGAGGCTCACCGTGGGGCCACTGCCGGGGAAGACACGGTCGCCATCCACAACGGTGACCGTGGCAACACTCTCGCCGATAACAGTCCCCTCGCGCCCCAAGATCTCAAGATCTAAGGTCACCGGCTCTTCTTCGATGATGTCATCAAAGATCTCAAGATCAATCGTAAAGACTGGCGCGGTCAGATTGATGTCAAACTCGGGGTCGCGATTTGCAACGGCGATAAAGCCATCTTCAGGGTTAATAACGGGTGGCACATTGCCATCAAGAAACCCTGGCGCAAAGATATCCGTAAAGTCACCTGCGATGGTAATCGGCACGCCTCCTTCGGGAATGGGGCCGTCAACCGTAAATGTGATGTTGAGGATAGGATTTTCATCCTCACTCACAATCGGCGTGGTCGTCGAAATGCTGACAACCGGGGTTTCGATGACGCCGCCGTCCTCAATGGTGACGTCGATGGAGCTAGCGTCAGGATCTACTTCGTAAGCTTCGCCGTCAATGAGATCGAAGGTGAGGATTTCGGTGCCTTCCTCGACGTCATCCTGGAAAACGGGGACGGTTACGGTAGCCGTCGGGTCTTGAATGCGCAGGAAGAGTGACCCTGCGGTTTCGTCAGTGCCGACGATGTTGCCGCCTGTGACGGTAACGCCTTCGACGACAGTTTCGTCCTCTGGTAAGCGAGGATTCGTGGCATTGACATCGAATTCGGCGATCGCCCGTGGGGGTCCGGCCAACTGTACAACCAACCCTTCTGCGGGAATGTCGCCTTCAGTCGTGAAGGTCACTTCGATGACGGTCTGTTCCGACTCAATCAGCGTCGTGGGTGTTGCCGTCACCCCTACGGTCGGACTCGTCGCAGGCGTGACGCCATCGGTAACCGTGAACGTGCCGCTATTGGCGGTTTCATCCACCTCATAGCCTTCGCCTTC
>JBCBTQ010000147.1:0-14935 GCA_039818605.1 Cyanobacteria bacterium J06639_14
TCACTCCACTACCGGGAGGAAGGGACTTTCACCCTTATCAGACATCAGTTATCAAGGTTCTCGACCTTGTCCTCCTTCCCCAGAACTGGTTTCAGAGGAACGTGTCGCACTCAAAAGCGACGTATAAGAACCCCACTCACCATACTTAACTGTCAAAAGTGACATATAACACCCCGATTCCCCGGGGTTATGCGTCAACTTTGACGTATAAGTTCTATAAATTAGGGTGTTATTACCCAAAAATGACGGATAAGATCCAGAAGTGCAGATCTTATCAACCAGATCTGACGCTGAATATATAGTTATACCGCTCGGCCAAGATACAACCAGAAGTCACTTCAGGGAAAGATTCGTTATATTTGTCTCCATAAACTTTGTGCTGTCGGCCATAGCAAACATATATTCAGTTCAAAAGCATGCACCAGGCACCCGATCCACCAGTTGATCCTGTTATTCATCACCAATGGTTGGAATTTGAGAACCGAAGGTTAAAAGCTTCAGGGGATGAATTTCAAAGATTATTTGAAGACATCATGGTGCGTTCACAGCCAGGTTTCATGAGAATTCGCCCTTATGGAAATATCGGCGATCGTAAATGTGATGGGCTTTTCCAGGCTGGATCTACACTCTACCAAGTCTACTCACCAGATGAACTGAGGCAAGTAGATCTTATAAAAAAGATCAATGAGGATCTTGATGGAGCTATTCAAAATTGGGGAGATGAAGTACAAAGATGGATTTTTGTTTATAACGTTAAGCGCGGGTTGCCTCCGGATCTTCCGAGTGCTTTAACAAGCAAGCGAGAACAATATCCAAATATTATTATTGAATCTTTAAGCAATGACCAGCTTTGGGAAATAGCCCGTGATTTAACTGCGGAACAAAGAACTGAGCTTTTTGGTGCTCCTTCCTTTTCTCATTATCCAGTAGATCGCCAATCATGGCTACGTACAGCTTTGAGAAGATCTAGAGAGCGTTGTATTTCTAGGTGGCAAAGCATAGGGGTTACCAGAGATGAAGCAATAAATCTTGCTGATGATCCTTCCATTGGTTCTCCTCCATCTAACTTGATTTTGTCTCCTGGTCAATTACTTATCTTGATTGGAGAAATGGGAATAGGGAAATCATTGGTTGGGGATCGATGCTTCCAATCCTTGATCCATGCTGAACAAGAAAATCAATTGAAGCAGACCCCTTTGTTTTTAGAAGCTTCGCGATTACAGAAAAGAGGATTAGAGGAATTTGTTAGAGAAAGCTTACATGGTGTTTGCAATCCTGATACTGATAGAACTGTAGTCATTGTTGACAACATAGATGTAATTGGAATAACCGACTCAATTAAGTTGATTGATGAGGCCAGGATTTTAGTTGGCTTGTGGGAACAGTCCACGATCTTGCTCATAAGCAAACCGATCCTAGAGCTTAGCAGTGTTAAGGAATCTATCTATTTATCATTACTATCAGAAGCTGAAGCTGAAGGGCTAGTTAAACGGTTAGCAAATCTACAAAACTTTTCAGTTGAAATTCTGCCGAAAGCTCTACGGGATGCTATCCTACGTCCTCTCTATGCAATTTTGTTAGGCATTTATATAAAAGGGAATGGAGTCTGGAGACTTGAATCCAAACAACAGCTTATAGCTAGTTTAGTAGAACGTTCTTTGCGCCCTTTAAGAGAAAATATTGTAAAAGGTAGTCAACTGCTAGAACAATTAGCTGTTAGCTGTTTGGATAATGGCGGAAGTCCCGTTTTGTCTAATGAGATTACTTCTTGGACTGAACGTCAACAGCTTTTGGATTCTAATCTGGTTACTGAGAATGATGACAAGTTACAGTTTCCTATTCCTATGTTGACTCATTGGTTTGGATCTCAATATCTTCTTAAGAACCAACTCGATTCATCATTCTTCACAGCTAACAAGCAAAGACTTGAACTTTGGCAAGCTCCTCTAGCTATTGCAGTTGCTACTTTCCCTCTGAGGCGTGTTTCGGATATCTTAGCTCCTATCGTTGAACATGATCCAATTGCTGGAGCAAATATTGTTAGCGAAGCTTTAGCTTTTCAAGGCCGTTCAATGGAGGCGCCATCTCAAAGCTCTATTGATTTGGCAAAACAAATCAGAATTGCAATGCAAGCTTGGATAAAAGGTTTTAAGTTTTTAGCTTCATCTGTAGCACCACATCTTGAAGAAGCTCAGCTTCCAACGATCGGAGTAAGAATTGGTGAGAGGCAATTAGAAGAAGAAAAATCAACGGACAAACCAAGAATGATAGCTTGGATAGAAGTTGCTTGGCATGCTGGTGATACTGGCTTACCTGATGCAGTTGAACTGCCCATCGACGCGAGTAGTGATGATTTGAGTTCAATGGGCTGGAAGAGTGTCTGTGGTTTCCCTCCATATCTATTAACTTCTTGGGTGTGGCAATGGACTCTTGAGCAAGCCGTTAATTTTTTACTAGAACCAAGATCTGTTCCAATAAAACAAGGGTTATTGTCATTAGAGGCATCATGGCATGCAGCCTCCAAGATTCTTAGACGTAATCATCAAGATCCAAATCCAATCTCTTTGGATACACTCACAAATCGTTTATCAGGATTAGAGGAAATTCGATGTTCGTATATGATGCACCATTGCCTTGATCAACTATGGGTTGAAATTGATTCTGCTCACTCTAAGGGTTTAACGTGGCTACGTCTGCCGGACTCGTTTCAATCTTTTAGGAGTAATCAGACACATTCCGCCGAAAATTTGCTTGCATATGCTAGAGATGTCTATCTTGGAGCATTTGAAGGCTATTTAGCCTTGCTCGATAGTCTTACTCCCTTAATACCTAACCTGAAACTCGCGTCAATTCTTCCAGCAAAGTTGATCGGCATCCTAGCGTTGCCCAACAATTCGGATGAGATTTGTATTACTCAATACTGGGAACCCTTACCAAAGGGTAGCCAGAACGAACTAGAGTTTAGTCTTAGTGAATACTCTTACTCTGGAGAATATTCTAGCGACATCCAATCTACTGCGAAGAAATGGATGGAACTTCGACCCCAATGGTGGATGTATTTCAACGTAGAGACATCAAAAGTTTCGCCACTCACTAAATTTTGGCTGGGTGCTAACCCTGTTACAGATTTGGCATACAAGTTTCTCTGGGAGGACTTCAAAAGAATGGGTTGGGTTCACGGAGGAATTGGAGATTCTGGTTTCCCTTACACAAATTAGATTTAGTTTCTAGTACATTCAGGGTAAATACGGTATAACAACCCTGGCGCAGCGGACGGTATCAAGATCCTAATAGTGATGCAAAGTTAATCTGCCGCCGCTGACCAGGAACGTTAGACATCACGTCCTCGTCGACGTTTTTGCGGATCCTGTCCTCTCCCCCCGGATCCTTTTGCCAACTGCCATGACTCCAGATCCACCGCCAAAAGAACAATTGCTGTGGGGTAATTGCTAATAAATTTGTTTGGGCTAAGTGTGAATGATCCGTTTTCTTAAATGAAAACTGTTTAGTATTACGGGATCTTGCCGTAACAGATCCCGTAATACTAAACGCCGAGATCCCTAGGCGATCACCTGCTGGAAACTGGGGCGTTGGTTGATGGAGTCCCACCAGCTTTTCAATTTCGGCGTTTGAGCAGTCACTGAATTCATCTCAGGAGTCTTGGAAAGATAGAAAATCACAGGCATCAAATAGAAATCTGCTAGGGTGATCATGTCGCCCAACAGGAACAGATTACAACTTGTGATGGATTCGATCGCCTCTAAGGCCGTTGTAACCTTAGGAACAGCAGTTTGAATAGCTGTCTCATCCGATTCACCTCCTTGACTGGGTACGATCAGGCGCTGGATAGTGATCACGCTGATAGAAGGCCCATACAGGTAGCTATCCACAATCGACATAATCTGACGCATATATGCCTGAGCCATAGGATCTTTAGGCGTAAAGGCATGATCAGCCACCGTAGCATCTAGATATTCAGCGATCGCGCTGGTTTCATAAAGAATCTGATCATCCACTTTCAGAGTAGGAACCTTACCAAAAGGATTGAGCCCAAGGTACTCAGACGTTCTATCTGAGAAGATGTCCACACCCTGAAGCTCATAAGAGGTGTTGGTCTCTTCTAGGATCATGCGAACGGTGCGGACATATGTGCTGATAGTCGGACCGTAAACAGTAAGTTGAACCATGAATAAGGACTTCCGGTGCTAGAGTTCAGACTAAGACTACCTGGAGTGGGCTCCCAATCTCAATAAGTGTCTAGTTATAGCAGCCGCCGGTGACCTTAGGACAAGGCTGCGACGCTATTTGGCTCTGTGCTATGAGTTGTATCTTTACTAGGTGTCCTAACCTAAATGGCGCAAGCTATATTCACTCCAACGGAGCCTATCCGAATCTATGTAGAGTTTTGATGCGTTGATGCAAAGATAGATTACCTGGCTCCGGTGAGCGGGACTGTTAGGCTATGCATTTCACAGTCTGAGCATGTCAGGAACTCAAAGCTGAATACTTAGCCCCTACCGACATTGCTGAATCAAATAGCTGGCTGCAGTCACCCTTATGATGGGCGATTATCCATCTGCGCCACTTCGAGGTCATGAGAGAACAGTCTCCTTTATTGACAACCACGATACCTTCATCAACTCTCTTCCCATCCGCATCAGTGTATGTGGGCAATCCCGAAGGGGCTGAGACACCTGCTCCAGTCAGAAAGACGATTGCATATGCTTGAGCAGTCAGCCGATTGAGTGTGCCAGGATCCATGACGGATACAATAAGCCGTGAGGTATGTAAGTCCTTTCCTCATGCTAGGCACAAAACCTTGCGATCGCGAGAGTTTTGCCTCTGCTAAGTTTGAAATGCTGCATCTCCGGTGGGCATTGCGTAACATCTCACTGCAGCGGACTTGGACGCCTATGCACTGGATTTCGTTCGATTGACTCCGAGGGTCAAGTCAAAAGGAAGAATGCGATCGCAACCCCTGTCACAACCACAACCAGACCAATGAGCCATAGCCGCCCGCCAAAGGACTTGGATGGCAGAGAAATGACAACATCAACCTCTGGGATTACGTAAACCGAAAAAAATGTATCCCACACACCTGCTGTAACAGTGTTGATCGGCTTCAGGGGTACCCTTTGGATAGATTTTGGGAAAATCCAATTGGATCCCTTGATTTCCACTGTTCCCACCAAGTGACTATTCTGAGTTGCAGGGACCACATTAAAGGTATAACTTGTCGCAAGACTGCTGAACTGACGTCGGATAATCCGCGTTTTGTAACCAGCCGCAATCTGAATTTCTCGCATCCAGGTTTCCTATGCAAACATCGTACTGAACCTGATTTTAAGCTTCATTCTTGACATTGTAAGTCTGACTCAAGCAATTGTTATATTGAACGGAACAGCTCTGGCTAACTCAGCCGACGAGCTTTACGAACCTCACGCAAGGCATCAAGGGTATCAAGCATTGGAGTCAGTATTTAAAAACTTATGCAGTCGATATGTCGTAACGCCACACCGGAAGACTACGAACATGTTTTGTCGATCAATCGGGAATCGTTACCGGGAGTAGCCTTACTGGAACGTGATTACTTCGAAGTTCTAATTAAAATATGTGAGCATTTTAGAGTCATTGAAGTCGATAGTGTGGTTGCTGGATATATTTTTGCGATGAATCAAGATGCGTCTTACGATGCAGAAGAGTTCCAATGGTTTGGTCACCACTTAAGTGAGAATTTCTTGTACATCGACCAGGTTGCAATAGGACAAGAATGGAGAAACAACGGTTTTGGGAGGGTACTCTACAAAAACCTTGAAGAACACGCTGCCAAACGTTCTGCTAGCATCCTTTGTCCTATTTTGAGTTCTTCAAACCTTCAATGATGGTCTTCAGCGCAGTATTGGCAAGTTCTTCAACTGGGGCATGCCCCATGGTTATAAATTGCTGATCAATCAGCAGCATTGCCAATCCATGACACAGTGACCAATTAATTTGGGCTAATTCCTTCGGATCACCGCCTCCAATTAGCCCAGCATTTTGACACTTTATTAAGACCTCTACTAGACAGTCAAAGCTTTTAACCGCCGTTTCATAAAGCGGCGGATAGAGCGTGCGATTGCTAAGAGAAGCATCAAACATTACCCGGTAATGGACGGGATTTTCGACCGCATAAAAAATGTAAGCCACGCCGAGCGCTTGCAATCGCTCTAGAGGTTGAGAAGACGATTTGGCCAAGGTTGCCTGGATGTGAACAAACAATGCCTGAAATCCTTCTTGAGCGAGTACCGCTAACAAGACCGCTTTATTTTCAAAGTGCCGATAGGGGGCCATACGTGAAACGCCAACCCGTTGGGCAATCTCCCGCAACGTCAAGCTTTCAATGCCTTGTTCTGCAATCAACTGGAGAGCAGCATCAATGACGGCTTGTCGCAAATCACCATGGTGATAGCGTCCTTGCTTTTTCGGGTTAGACATAGATCTCTTTACAGACATTACTAGAAGTTTACCTTGTCAACTTTTGAGTTTTGATATATGTTGACAAGGTATACATCCAAGTGCTCAAATGGGTGGCGCTAAACCTCCCTAAGCTGTTTGATCTGCTCACAACACTAAGCGTTGGTCAGTATGGCGTATCCTCAAAAAATATTGTCAATTCAGATTGAAAGTGAAGCCCAACAAGCGCTGGAAAAGTTCTTGACGCCTTCTAAGAAGCCGCTCTCTGAATTAGAGTTGGGAGTTCTGGCACAAGCTACCTCATTTACAGTTCCTTTTGAGTCAATCAACCTCAATGCATTCTGCTGGGGTACTGGCCCAACTGTGCTTCTAGTGCATGGTTGGGGGGGCTATGGCTTACAACTCGGTCACTTCATCGAACCCCTGTTGAACGCAGGTTATCGAGTCCTGGCATTCGATGCCCCCTGCCCATGGCAGTACCGTGGGGGTTAAAACCAGCGGTTTAGAAATTGCTCAGGCGATCGCGACCATCGTTCAACACCAAGCCCCGATCACGCGAGTCATCGCTCACTCTATCGGTGCAGCTAGCACGACCCTAGCCTTGAGTGACGGCATGCAGATCGATAAGGTGGTTTATCTTGGCCCCATGTGCTGGTTGTCAAACGCGGCCAAACTGTTTGCCAGACGAGCCAGACTTTCTGCAGACGTTAGAGAAGCATTTCTAAACCTGTTTGAGACACAGTTCGGTCAGGATATTTGGCAACGATTTTCAGTCGATCAAATCGCCAGCAAGCTATCGGTTCCAGCCCTACTGTTTCACGATCGCCACGACCGTGACGTCTCGATTGAAGAAGGCCATGCCATTGCTAAAGCTTGGTCAGGGGCTCGTTTGATCGAAACCTCGGGCTTGGGCCATCGCCGCATTTTGCGCAATGAGTGGGTGATTCAACAAGCTGTTGATTTCATCGCCGTTTAGTGTTGTAGGGGTCTTTGGGATAAATCGAACAGTTACGCATTCACACCAACAGCTTCGGATAAGCTGCCTGCCAAGGCAACGGGCTGATACAAAGTATCTCGTTGCTGATGGGGTCTACCTAGGGAGGCGATCGCGTTTTGCAAATCGGCCACCCCCATACAGGTTCCCCCTTGGGCTCCCGCCATTGAGGTAATGTGTTCTTCCATCAGGGTGCCGCCAATATCGTTGCAGCCCCAATTTAGCGCTTCTCTAGCACCCTCTAGACCCAGCTTGACCCAGCTGGGCTGGTGATTCACAATCCAGTTGCCCAAATAAATCCGCGCCACTGCCATTAGCAACAGAGCATCGGCTAGCACAGGTTGATCGCGCCCAACTCTGCGTCTCAGGGGTTTGGGCGCTTCTTGACCGACAAACGGCAGCAAAATAAATTCGCTAATGCCGGGATAGCCTTGGGCGTGGGCACGTTGCTGGAGCGATCGCAGCTGGTCTAAATGGTGGGCTTGCTGGGTGGGGGTTTCAATGTGCCCCGAGAGCATTGTGCTCGTAGTATGGAGTCCCTCACTGTGGGCGATCGCCACAATGTCTAGCCAAGTTGCCGTATCCAGCTTTTCAGGGCACAGAACTTTGCGGACTGAGTCGTCAAGCACTTCTGCCGCCGTACCCGGTAGGGAACCCACCCCAGCCGCTTGCAAAGCAACAATCACGCTACGGTAATCCAACCCATCTTGGCGGGCAATAAACTGCACTTCCTGGGGTGAAAAGGCGTGGAGGTGTAGCTTAGGAAAAGCCGCTTTTAAGGTTTGCAGCAGCTTGCAATAGAACTTTAAGCTGCTACCGTCGATTTTTGCTTCAGGGTTAAGTCCACCCTGCATGCAGATCTCGGTTGCCCCACGGGCCACCCCATCAGCCGCCTTTTGCAGCATCGTGTCCCAATCAAGCCAGTAAGCCCCGGGTTGATCGGCATCCCGTCGGAACGCACAAAAGCTACAGTGCTGTTCGCAGATGTTGGTGTAGTTGATGTTGCGGTTAACCACATAGGTCACCGTGTCGCCCGCTTGCCGCTGTCTTAAGGTATCAGCGGCGGCTTGAATAGATGCGATCGCCTCCGGGTCTTTCTGTGTCAACAACGCAACAGCCTCGGCGACATCAATGTCCTTGCCAGATAAGGCACGATGCAAAATGAGATCAAGCGTGTCAGCCATAGGCAACCGAATGGGTTTACTCCTATTCTCATTCTGTCAGGTTTAACACAGACCAGGACACGTCAAAAGATTGATGTTTGCAGTGATGACCTGAACCGCCAATCTCAGAGCTCAGACACTCTCGACACAACCTTAATTCCCTGGTAACGGATTTTGAGCAGCAAAATTATAAAAGACAGCACTAAGGTAATGCTGTTTGCACAAATTACAGGCACATCATGCATATAGGTTCCGTAGATCAGCCAAAGCAAAATGCCCAAGCATAGGGTAACCAGCATGCCCCAGGACAGATCAGCTGCAGATTTAGAACGCCAAATTTTGACTAGCTGGGGCAAGTAGGCCAGTGTCGTCAAAGTTCCGGCAACGAGTCCCAACGTGGTCGTAAAGTCCATTAGATACCCTACACCGAGGAGAATGTACAAGAGAATCACCCAGCATATTGCTTGCGGGTGAACTTAAGTGAGCGCGATCGAGCACTTTTTGCACGTTCTCGTACAAACTAGCACAAACCAAACTTAAGGCTTTGCTATAAATCTAAATATTTCATGAACTGCCGCAATGTTTCATGTCTCAGTTCTTGCAGCTAATAGCCAAACTTCAAACGCTACAGCCTAGGTTTTCTAAGGCTTTTCCCATTAAGAAGCTGATCCTCGCCCTATCGGCTCATGATCTTTTCTGATGATGGCTCGGGTCATGGTGTAGAGAAACAAATGGAATAATCACGGGCAGAGCTGACCATTATTTTTCAGCGGATTGATGCTGAATTGGGTCAATTTTCTGTTAAAACCTTCAATAACAAGGGTTAGCGGGTAAACAGTCGGTGCACTTAGCTGAATTAAAACTTAGCCGAATTAAAAAATTAAGTTAATGGTTTAAATAAATTGGAATAAACGGGTTGAACTATGAGCGACTGTGTCTAACTCGGAGGGAAAGCGGACGCCCCAGCAGCCCCAGCTTCATTCGCTTTGAAAAAAGCAAGAGCAGGAGGTCGCCTACTTCATCAGCATTGACGAGCAGACATTGCCCCATGCAACGCTAGAGCTGAGGGCTGGGACCAATCCCCCACTCGTGCTTAAGAAAACGCTTGTACATGGTTTCGCGCATCATCATTTGCTCGTAGAGCTTGACTAAAAACTCCTGAGCCTGTTCTTGATTCATCCGCGCGACTTGGGTTTCAAAGGATCGCAAACTAAATTGCTGTTCCATGGAAAGTTCAATCGGGTCGTGCATAGCTTAACTCCATTTGAGAGAAGGTATAACAGCCAAAGGCAGTGTCGAAACAGCTGCCAGAACTCAATCTGGGGAGCTGTGGGATAACCTGAATCGATGTGAACTCGTCAAGCCACTCCCCAGTTGTTTACAGAATATAACAAATTATTGACAAATTGACCATCTGCCAAATTCGTTATTCCAGGAGTATAACTACTGAAAATAGCAGTGTCATTACCTGCAAAGGTACCCAGGGGTAAACTTTCCGAAGTTTTATCAATTAAATTTAGGTGGTAATGCTCATTACAAACAAAACCCAATCTTCTTCGGGATCTCTGTTTGTGCCTAGAAAAGGGGCTATAAGCTCTATGGAAAAGGCTTTTGCGCTACACCGACGATGAGCCTGGGGGCAATTTCTCGATGTGGAAAGGTTGATGAATTAATGGTGAAGGGAGAAATTTCTGGCATATCGTAGGTCGCAATTCATAAGCGGGATCAATGCTGATGATGAGTAAAAATAAACAAAACAGGAGTAACCCAGACCGGGTTACTCCTGTTTAATTGACCTATTTTCGAAGAAAATTAGCCGTGTTTAAGCGATCGCTGCCATTGTTACATCGTTGTTAGCGAGTAACTGCTGTAGTTCTTCGGCATCGACAGTTTCCTTCTCAACCAGCATGTCGGCTAGCTGATTCAGGACAGACCGATTTTCAACCAGTACCTTCTTAGCACGGGTGTAGGCCTGCTCTACAAGTTGACTGACTTCATCGTCAATCACAGCAGCGGTCTCTTCAGAGAAGTCGCGCTCGGAAGCAATGTCGCGTCCTAAGAACATGTTGCCTTGCTGACGGCCTAAAGCGACTGGGCCAAGGCGATCGCTCATGCCAAAGCGGGTCACCATTTGCCGCGCTACCCGCGCTACCTGCTGCAAGTCATTTGATGCACCGGTGGTGACTTCTTCATTGCCGTAGATAATTTCTTCAGCAATCCGTCCTCCCAAAGCAACCGCCATCTGGTTTTGCAGATAGGCGCGGGAGTAAAGCCCAGACTCCATGCGATCTTCGCTAGGGGTGAACCAAGTTAGGCCACCAGCTCGACCCCGAGGAATGATACTAATTTTCTGGACGGGATCGTAATCGGGCATCAAGGCACCCACAAGGGCATGACCTGCCTCGTGATAGGCCACCAGCTCCTTACGGCGTTCGCTCATGACCCGATCTTTCTTCTCAGGGCCCGCCAAGACACGATCGATGGCGTCGTTGACCTCATCCATAGAGATTTCAGTCAGGTTGCGCCGAGCTGCCAAAATCGCTGCTTCATTCAGCAGATTAGACAAATCGGCTCCAGTGAAGCCAGGGGTACGACGGGCAATCTTGTCGAGATCAACATCCTTGGCAAAGGTTTTACCGCGGGCGTGGACATTGAGAATTTCCAAACGACCCGCATAGTCAGGCCGATCAACGACAACTTGACGGTCAAAGCGTCCTGGGCGTAGCAGGGCTGCATCTAACACGTCAGGACGGTTGGTCGCAGCAATGATAATAATGCCCGTGTTGCCTTCAAACCCATCCATCTCAGTCAACAGCTGGTTCAAAGTTTGCTCACGCTCATCATTGCCGCCACCGAGACCGGCACCCCGCTGACGCCCAACGGCATCAATCTCATCGATGAACACGATGCAAGGTGCGTTCGATTTTGCTTGTTCAAACAGGTCACGGACGCGGGAAGCGCCAACCCCAACAAACATTTCAACAAATTCAGAACCTGAGATTGAGAAGAAGGGCACCCCAGCTTCCCCGGCAACCGCACGGGCAAGCAGTGTTTTACCCGTACCAGGGGGGCCAACCAACAAAACCCCTTTGGGGATCTTGGCACCAACGGCAGTGAAGCGATCGGCATTCTTTAGGAAGTCAACGACCTCTGCCAATTCCAGCTTGGCTTGCTCGATCCCGGCTACATCGCCGAAAGTCACTTGAGTCTGGGGCTCCATCTGAACTCTGGCCTTGGATTTGCCGAAGTTCATCGCTTGACTACCAGGGCCACTCTGGGCACGGCGCAAGACAAAGAATAAAACAACCAACAGCAATATTGGGATCAGCAAGGTGCTGAAGACCCGTACCCAAACGCTGTCGTCACCTTGGGGGGTAACCACAATATCGACATTGTTTTGCTCGAGGATACCAACCAAACCCGGATCACTGGGTAGGTTAACCGTCACGCGACTGCCGCCATCGGGGTCAGTAAACTGAGCTCGAGTTCGGTCAGCGCTAATACTGACGCGCTCAATCCGATTGTTTTGAACCGCATCGATAAATTTGCTGTAGCGCCAAGCCTGGGACTCTTGACCCCCACCGTTATCAAAGACAGCCGTTGCCAGGGCAATTACCACGACAATTAGCAGCGCGTACAGTCCTGCATTTCTCCACCGTTTGTTCACCGGGGTTTAGCCTCCTAAATCTTGTCTGTTGAGAACGCTATGTTCTCTCATGTGAGTGCTCTGTTAACTTAAAAAAAACTAGATATTAATTTATGTTAACTCAAATTCAGAATTCGACCTAGCTTCCTTGAAGTAAATCGGCAGTTCTTAGGATTTTTTAGATGCCCTAGTCACTACTCCCCTTAACCCCAGAGGCTCTTAGCAATCAGAAGCATAGGTTAAATCCAAATGAAGCCTAGGCGAAGGTCAGATTTCTCTTAGTCTAGTTCGGCTGAGCAAAAATGTGGTGTTCTAATCGCTTTAAACGCCTTTCGCAGGTGCTTTAGACGCTCCCTAGCAGATTTATGAGAAAGGGAGTTGAGCTGAGGATTGTCCTCAAATCGGGTTGCTGAAGATTGATAACAATCACCGGAACGGTAAAATTCGTGCCATCTTGAGATAAATCACATCCAGTACGCTCAGGGTTCTGTGATCAAACCTGTACCCCCCGAGGATTGCCTGTGGCTTCTACCTCCCTTGCTTCTGCGAAAGGACTACTGCTCGATTTAAACGGCGTATTCTACGTTGGCAATCGCATGATCACAGGGGCAAAAGACGCGATCGCCTGGTTGCGCGATCGCCAAATTCCGTTCCGCTTCGTCACCAATAACACCACAGAATCGATCGAGCGTTTATGCCAAAGTCTCAATTCCATGGGGTTGCCGATTCAGCCAGAAGAGGTCATCAGTGCGCCTTATGGCGCAGTGCTGTACCTGCGCAAACTCAACCATCCCAAGTGTTACCTGTTGCTGAGTCAAGAAGTCAAGCAAGACTTTGCCGAATTCACGACCTCAGAAGCAGAAGCTAGCGTGGTCGTGCTAGGGGATATGGGCAATGAATGGAGTTACCACACCCTTAACCGAGCCTTTCGCTTGCTGATGCGGGGGGCAACGCTCATTGCCTTGCACAAAGCCAAATACTGGCAGTGGGAAGGGGGCTTACACCTAGATATTGGTGCGTTTGTCACCGGGCTGGAATATTCCACGGGGCAAACGGCATTGATTGTCGGCAAACCTGCGCCCTATTTTTACAGTTTGGCCCTAGAAGAACTGGGTTTACCCGCCGAAGACGTGGTGATGATTGGTGATGATATTGATGCCGATGTGGGCGGTGCCCAAGCCCTGGGGATGAAGGGAGTGCTGGTGAAAACGGGCAAATACCGAGAAGTGTTGGTGGAGCAGTCTGATATTAAACCCGACGCTGTAATAGAGTCCATTGGCGCGATCGCGCAACTATTTGAATAAGCTATCTCCACCTTTTGCTGACTGATAGGGACGGCATTGATCAGCACTTTATGATTGCGCTCCGTACATCGGATTCCAAACATCAGCCGGATTTTCGGCATAGACGTTAGCGTGAACCATCCAGCCAAATACGGTGGGTAAGAATTCACCGCCGATGGCGGTACAAGCCGATTCAGTCGCAATCGGGCTCTCTGGCCCAAACAGCGGCTGTCCGTTTTGCACTTGTGCCCATTGGTCAGCATCCCAAATCGGATCAGGAATACAAATGTTGGTGTGTAAATGCCAACGGGTAATAGAGAGGGAAACCCGTTGATTCAATTCGGCTTCGGTCGCATCGACAGGCGCACTAAACATCACCCCGAGAAGCTTTAGAGAGCCATCTGGTTGCCGTTCGTAAAGCAAAGACCCAGGTTGGGTTGGATCAATCCGCTGATGTTCTAAAAGCGATCGCCACCCATGGACATAGTGGACAATAGTCAACTCATCCGAGTCTGGTGGAAAGGGTCTGTAGCCATCGGCTTCGGCAACGCTGATGTCGGTGTAGGGGGCGATCGCAGCTCGAATCTCATCGGCCAACTGATCGGTATGGGCAATTTCGTCAGCGGTAGGCGAGGGCCGTTCTGGCGTCATCCGCATGTGGAGCGCCTGGACACCGTTGGGCGTCATCGCGCCATGAATGTCTTGGATTGCAGAATAGCCTGAGGGTTCTACATCTGGGGAGGCGATCGCAGTTAAAGCCACAGTGACAAATGCGATCGCCAATGACAGCATTACAGCCGCTCGACGTCTCCATTGGCGTCTCTGATGCCTGATAAATGGCAGCATTGAACCTCTCCATCAACTCAGTGGATGCCGTAAATACAAACAGTCAAGCAACCGGTGTATCTGTCTAAACCATCGCAAGATTGTCCAATGGCATTGTTTAGTTTGAACGACGGTTCAAAGACCTATGTCGTTCCGATTTCATCTAACCAACCAAGTTCCCCTCGCGTAACAAATAGGTCAGAAAATGTTCCGCCGCTTGCTGCATTAAGGCAGGTCGGAGGGTTTTGCGATAGCTAATGTTGAGGATGCTTTCTTTCAGGGCGTCACGTTTGTAGATCAAATAAGTCCGCAGGCGACGCTGAATTTCGGATTTCACCTGGTCTATGTTGATCAAGGTTTGATCCGTTGGCGCGATCGCAGCGCCCAAGGTATCACTCAAGTAGCCCCTTACACTTTCGGCAAAGGGCACCACATCGATTTGGGCAATGGCATCGGCGAGGGGTAAGTTGGGGGATTTTTGCACGCGATCGCCAACACGATACGCTCTTTCCCCGCCATCACCACAGTTTCGTTATCGAGTTCGCCACTGATAAAGTCAGGGTTATCCCCT